>CANJZR010000101.1 GCA_947479075.1 Planctomycetaceae bacterium | reverse complement strand
TGACGAACGTGAACCGACTCTTCTTTTGGGCGTCGGCCAGCTGGGCTTCCAGCCACTGGTATTGCTCGGATCCGGGATTGAAGTCGGGAGCGTTACTCCCCTCGAGATTGTGATTGGTATCCGCAGCTGTCTTGTGCGGGCTGCCATCACTGGAATCGAGCGTGAGGATCGTGACCGGACCGTAATCGATGCGGTAATAGCGACCGTGATGCTTGGGGTTCTTGGCCCCGTTGGTCGGTGCTTCGAAGTACGTCAGGTACTTGTCGGTCGAGAAGTTCGCTCCTTCCGCGGTGTACCCACCACCAGGACCAGCGAAGTTCTCGTGATTTCCAAGAGCTGTAAGGTACGGGATTGAGCCAGCGAGCGTATTGTACTCTCCTGCGTTGTGCTTCCAGAACTCGTCCCAATCCCGCTGCTCGCCACCGGTCTCCACAATGTCGCCGACCAGCAATAAAAAGTTCGGCTTCCGTTCGGCGATGACCCGGCAGTTCTCCTGATATCCGACAGTCTGATTGACGAAATAGTTCTTGCGCAAGGCGGGGCGTATGCTGCCCTTCGGAGCGGGCCAGTCGACGGGAGGTGTGGTCGAAGACTCCGGCTCGGTCTCGGAGTCGGAGTAGACCACAAACCGCACCGGTTGATCTGGAGCGGGAGTCGTAAATGTCCCCGAGGCAGTCTCTCCGCTCTGGGTCACGATGTAGTTGTAGCAACAACCGGCAGTCAACCCGGTGATGCGAACCTGATGCAGCCACGGCAGCTCTGGATGTGGCCCGCCAGGCTCAGGCTTAAAGGGATTGTAGGCCAATGCAGTCGCCAGCACGGGCTTCGACGTGTATTCGCATCCGCCAGCCAGCTTCAGCGTCCCCGGAGCGTTCGAGTTCGATAACCACCGCACCGAAATCGCATCGGGCGCCGGGTTCTGCAGGTAGGGACGCACGCGAAAGTCCCCAGCCTCCAGGACCGCAACCCCCATCAAACCGACAACCACACACAACACGTTTCGGAGCAACACTCGCATCAGTTCACGCAATCGCTGAATGGCCGAAAGAGAGCCCATCGCCAAAAGACCCGTTCCCGTCGAGAACAGTACTCCTGGAGAATCACGGCATTGATCCTACCGTGGGGTCGAGTTCTTTCGCTACGAAACGAAGGCCTTCTGCGAAAAGTGATCGGAAACTCAGAGACGCTGTGGGCTCACCACCCCATGGTGCAGAGCGGAACTGGTGGAGCTGTGATGGGCAGATTGAGCCATGGGATTGAAGTGGCTCCCGGCTGGCTCATGTCGATCAACCAGATGTTGCGATAGACGACCGGATTGTCGTGGTCCTGCAACTTGATGGGCATCGGATTCGGTCCCTCAGGCTTACCGGCACCGGTCTTGTTGGGAATCGAAGCAGAGCTATGGATCATCACTCCGTTGTGCCAGACCGAGATCCGCATATTCGAGGTCTTCTTCCCCTCGGCATCGAACTTCGCGTTGGTGAAATCGATATCGTAGGTTTGCCACTGCAGTGGAGGCAGACAGAGGTTGGTGTCGGGCCGCTTCGTCTTGTACAGCGATCCACATTCATTCTCGATTCCTTCCAGACCAAACGAATCGAGGACCTGCACTTCATAACGGCCCAGCAGATAGAACCCACTATTACCGCGGGACTGGCCGCGGGCCAGGGGTTTGTAAGGCAGCATGAACTCGCCATGCAGACGGAAGTCCGTGAACTCCTGCACGGTTTCAGTGCCCGCCATCAGATAACCATCGGCAGTCTTCTTCGCATCCTTCCAGTGCGACAGGTCTCCATCACCGAACAGCACAATCGCCCCCTGTGGCGGACGGGCACCCATAGTCGGACTGATGCGTTCGACGCGTTCGAGCTTGCCCGCGACCCGTCCGTCCTTGGCCAGGATGGTCAGCGTGCCGCCCAGGATCTCCCCGTTGTACTGTTGCCCCGTCAGTGTGACTCGGTCATCACTGCGCTGACCCGTCATCATAAACTTCTCGGGCTTTCGCCATCCGGAACCCGGCAGACCGCCATAATACTTCACCACGTCGAACTGACCTTCGCCGCGGGAGATCACTTGCATTGCCACAGCTTCGGAGCTGCGTAAGGACGCATTCGCTCGTTGCCAGCCACGATACTCACCCTGGAAGGCATAGTCATCGTCCGCCTCTTCCCGACTGGTATAGACCGGAGTCGGCGGATCCTCAGCCCAGGTCGGGGCTGCCAGTACCTGATGGAGTCCCAGGACACCTGCCAGGGCAAGGATGACTCGTCGATGCTGGGACATGCGAGGCTTTCTTCAAGTGTGGCCAAAACAACGGGATGGTCGCACTTGAACATACACGCGCAGCGCTAGCGTGCTCAACGATTCTTTCCCGAGATTCGATTCGCCCTGTTTGACTTTTACGGTCGTGGAGCTTGCGACGCAGCGGTGACCGGTTTGTACACTCGGACCCGGTGATTGCTGCTATCTCCGATATAGACGTTACCGGCTCCGTCGACATAGACGCCGTGCGGGCGAGCCAGTCGGCATTTGAGCGGATCGCCATCGGGACCATCTCCCAGCTGACCATCGCCAACAAGGGTCTCAATCTTCCCGGAATCGGCACGGATGACGCGGATCGTATGGCTTTCGGTATCGGCGAGGTAGACGTCGCCGTTTCGGCTGAGTGAGACACCCTTCGGTCCGGCCAACCGGGCCACTTTCGCCGGGCCACCGTCGCCGGCATAACCCGACTTGCCGGTTCCCGCGAGATGCTGATAGGTCATGGCCTTTAAATCAATCCGGTAGACTGCGTTGCCTTCTCTCAGTGCCAGGATCAACCCGCCTCGCCCGTCAAAGTCGAGAGCGCGCGGACCATTCAGCGGAGTCCCCTGCACCGGCGATCCATCGGGAGTGGGTTTCGGGGCACCCGTTCCGGCAAAGGTCTCGATGATCCCCGTCTCCAGGTTCACTCGCCGTACGCGGTGATTGCCGATGTCACAGAGATACAGTCGTCCGGCATCATCAAAGATGATCGAGTGCGGCTGCTTCAGCTGGGCTTTGGTTGCAGGTCCACCGTCGCCGCTGAAGCCAGCTGTCCCGTTTCCGGCGATGGTTGAGATGATCCCAGTCTTCGCATCCACCCTCCGGACGACTTCGCCTTTCATCTCGACGATGAACATGTTCCCGTCGCGATCAAAACGCACCTCGTAGGGCTCATAGAGCAACGCCTGGGTCGCGGGGCCGCCATCACCCGCATGTCCGAACTTCCCGCCGATCCCGGCCACAGTGGTAACGATCTGCGTTTTCGGATCGATGCGACGAATGACATGCGAATCGATCTCGCACACATACAGAGCCCCATCTGGCCCGACAGCGATTCCAAATGGCCCGCCACATTGAGCTGCCACGCCGGGACCAGCATCACCTGACCAGCCCGACTGACCCGTCCCGAGAACCGTGACGACTTCCTGTGCCTGAGTGGCGACGGCCATCAGGCTCCAGCACGCGAGACCGCAGAAAACCCAGCTGAAGTGACGCCACATGATGACTGCTCCCACACATGAGACCGGTTCCGCCACGGGCCATCCCGCGTGGTCATGGTACTGCTCGTTGGACGCAGTTGCGAATAATGAGTGATTTGAACTGAGGGACGAGGTCCCGGCGAGCCTGGCACACAGGCTCGATGGTTTACCAACAGAAGTGACGATTCAGTCCAGCGAAACCGACACGACTTCTTCGGCGGCGGCTTCCACTTCGATACTCGATAACTCGGTCAAGCCGTCCGCATATCCGACCAGCAGCGACAAATCGCATAGCTGATTCATGCGGCGGGGAACTCCCTGAGACAGTTCCCAGAACGCCTGAAACGCATCATCGCTGAACATGGTCCGCGTGCTGCCCGACACCTGCAGTCGATGCCCGATATACAGCCCCGTCTCTTCGGGGGTCAGTGGATCGACGCCCATCCGGACAGCGACTCGCTGATCCAGACCCGGCACACGTTCCACGCGTGTCAGCAACTCCGGTCGCCCCACCAGGATCAGCGAGATGACATTGCCCGCGTGTTGTTGCAGACTCATCAACAGCTGCAGAGTCTCGAAATGTTGCGGCTGAAGCAGATGCGCATCGTCCAGCACGACAACCCGTCGCTGGCCTTCGCTGGCCATCCACGCCAGACGGTTCTCCAGGCTGCACAACGTCTGATCGGGACTGCCTCGCTGCACTCCGGGTCCGGGGCTGGCTCCCAGTCGAATCGCGAGGTAGCTCAGCATGTCCGTTGGCGACAGCTGGGGAAACAGCAGACGCAGGAAAGGGCGCTGAGGGCCATCAATTTCCTGTTCGAGGACATGGGTCAGGTAGCTCTTCCCGACTCCATGATCGCCGACCAGCAAAGCAATCCCTTTGCGGTGTTCCAGTGCAAACCGCAACTTGAGCAACGCCCCTTGATGTGAGCGGGCGGGAAAATAGAACTCGGGATCGAAATCACTTTCGAAAGCGGGGCGATCAAGTTGCCAGTAACGCTCGTACATCGCCCGTCCATCAACTTCCAGAGAACCAGATCACAAAACAGCAGGTGTCTTAATCTTCCTCGAGAACGCCCAGCAACCAGACAGGCTCGTCTGTAGCGGGACTCGATACCACTTCCTGCGAAACCGGAGTCACGCGAACGCGATGCGGGGTATCCTCTTCGCTCTCTTCGACAAACGCGTGGGTCAGCCGAACGTCGATGTACTTTTCTCGTCCGTCGACATTCGTCGTGGTCGCGGGCGCGTCTTCCTCGTCGGCCGAAACCTGAACGAATTCATCGGCTGACTCCGAAGTCAGATCGACCTCCTCGTCGAAGGAAGTCGTTTCGCCAATCTCAGCGACGGAATACCCATCATTCACAAAACAGACGTAGACCGTGGTCGTAATCAGCAGCAGTAGAGCCAAAGCAACGCGCACCGGGCTCTGGCGGATTGTTTCCACAGTTTCAGAAATCACACGGTAGGCCATCCCTGCCTCCCCATAAACATTCATGCGCAAAGGGGAACTCCGGGCACGTCATTCCCCCTCTTCGTATCGTCCGGTTCTCGCCCGAATATTGAGAAGATTCCGCAAAATCGGACCTTTGAACCGCGAGACCGTTCACAAATGGCTCACAGGCGGGGAGCAGCATCTTCTCCGACGGGGCGGCGATAGAAGTCGTCTTCGTCCGGGGCCGACGGACGGTATTCGTGGAACTCATAGGGCCGATGCGAAACTCCAGACAGATGCAGGAAGTTCGAGAGCAGTCGATGTCCGCCGTACGTCAGCACCGACTCGGGATGGAATTGTACGCCCCAGATTGGCAGCTGTTCGTGTTCCACGGCCATGATCACTCCGTCGCCTGTCTGAGCTGTAATGCGGAGCGGGGACACGACCTCTTCGAGGACCAGGGAGTGATAACGCATGGTTCGCATCGGCTGAGGAAGACCACCAAACAAACCGGTCCCGGAGTGTTCGACTAGGGAAGTACGACCATGAACAGGCTCGCGAGCTCGTTGAAGGCTGGCCCCGAACGACACGCCAATGGCCTGATGTCCGAGGCAGACACCCAGCATGGGGATCTCTCCACCCAGCTCACGGATCACATCGAGCGTGATCCCGGCCTCATGGGGAGTACACGGCCCCGGCGAAAGGACGATGGCCTGTGGAGCGAGGCGGCGGATGTCGGTGATGGTCAACGCATCGTTCCGCATGACCAGCGGCTCGGTGCCCAGCTCCTCAAAATATCGGGCGAGGTTATGGACGAAGCTGTCGTAATTATCGATGAGCAGGATCAACGCGTCCCCTCCCACACCCGCAGCATCCCCGCAGCCTTATGCAACGTTTCGTTGTACTCTGCGAGGGCGTCCGACTTCACCGTGACTCCACCACCGACCGAACACTGCACCCAACCGCGTCGCACCACAAACGTGCGGATCAAGATGCTGCTGTCACTACGTCCGTCAAATCCGACGTAAAACAGTGAACCACAGTAGGGTCCCCGCGCGACTTGCTCCAGTTCCGAGATGATTTCCATGGCCCGCACCTTCGGAGCCCCGGTGATTGAGCCCCCGGGAAAGGTGGCCTTGAAGAGATCCCAGGCATCACGTCCCGGCTGCAGTTCCCCCTGCACGACCGAGACGAGGTGCTGCACGGTTTCGTAGTTCTCCACTTCGCACAGCTGGGGCACGCGAATTGAACCGGGGCGACAGACTCGTGACAAGTCGTTCCGGAGCAGATCCACGATCATCAGATTCTCGGCGACATCTTTCTCACTCTCACGTAACTCATCGGCGGTGAAGAGATCGACCTGTGGATCGTTGGGGCGGCGGCGAGTCCCCTTAATCGGGCGGGTCTCGGCGACGCCCTGATTCAACTGGATGAACCGTTCCGGTGAGGCACTCAGTACGGCCCAGTCATCGCGGAAGAAACAGCCGCCAAACGGAGCGGGATTCCGCTGCCGTAACCGCAAATAGAGGTCGAGAGGTGATTCGTCACTGGGATAGACAAGCCGCTGGGCGAGATTGGCCTGGAAGATATCCCCCGCGCGGATGTATTCGATCACTCGCTCGACGGCAGCAAGATAGTTCTGGCGCGTGAAGTTACTGAGCAGCCCCGCCGGGCCAGGGGCCGGGTGTTGTGGTGCTTGTGGCATATCAGAACGTGTCGCTGTCCCGAAGGTAGCACTCTCGCGACGAGGGGCGCCCTTGCGGATCATGGTGAGAACCCTCTCCGCGCGCTCCTGAGCCCGACGTGATCGCTGTGTCTGGTCGGCTTCGGGAAATCCCTGGGAGATGAGCCAACAGCGCCCCTGCTGATGATCCCATGCGATCACCCAGTCATAGATCCCGACGGCCAGACAGGGAATTTGGAGTTCGTCATACATCACGGTCGGCAGCTGTTCAAAGCACCGCCCGAGTTCATAAGACAGAATCCCAGCTGCTCCACCTTGAAACGGTGGCAATCCCACGACAGGTTCCGCTTGAAACTCCGCCATCGCCTCTCGGATCTCAGCCAACGGATCGAGACCGTAGCGGGGCTCCTTCAGCTCGAACGTCCGCACCGGATCAGCGGCCAGAAAGCTGTATCGGCCCAGCTGTGCAGAGGTCTTCGCACTATCGAAGACGACGAGTCCGGGACATGCCGCGAAAATCAGCAGCAGATCGGCGACTGTCGGCTGAGTCTCCGAAAAACCACGTCCCTCCTGGGAGAACAAAGCTTCAGAGTCCGCAGTCCCCAACTCATAGATCACAGGCACACCGGGAGTCACGACGCGGCTCCCTCATCGGGACTCGCTGGCCGCTCGGACTGAATCGCCCGATGTCGACGGTCGAGGGCACTAACCTCGGGGCGTGAGAGCAGCCCCCAGTTGAGGGCCTCGTCCTGCTGGTATTGTTTGCCCAGCGTGAGAGCGGTCATCGCCTTGGCCATCTCATAACCGAGATAGAACGCATGCGAGGCAGAGAGCTTCGTGTTTGTCTGGGCCAGTTGATCAAACACCTCAAACGCATCGTCGCCCCGCCAGTAGCCGTCGCGGTTCATTACATGCAGCTGCCCGCGTTCGGCGAAGATCCGGTAATTCGGATCCTTGAGCTGCGAAGCGAGATCGGCGAGCGGGTTCTCGCCCAGCTCTTTCCGTTTCGGATCGCGCAGCATGACCAGCGAGGACGAGATATGTTTGGCGATGGTGCCATTCTCGATCGCAAACTGAATCACTCGCCGGGCGATATCGAACTCACGCACTGCCGAGCTGCACCAGTTCGCGACTTCGGTCGTCAGTACCGAGGTAATCCCCAGCTCACCGCACAGCCCCGCCAGCAGCAGACTCGCCCCGGCCGTGTCGGCTTCAGCCAGTTCCGTCACATTCCCAATTCCCATCATGACCGGGAGATCATGCCAGCGGCGGCGGGCCTCAGCGTAACGTTCAATCGAAGTGGCAAACCCGACTCCGACCGGATCGAGGATCGGATCGATGCGGAACGTGTGGCCCCGGGAACGAAAAGCGTCAATAGTCGGCTGCATGCTGTCGAGAGACCGCGACTCGTCGGGGATCACGACGAACTCCGCTGGCACTTCGATGGCCCAGTCGAGATTAGACTGATTCACGCTGAGGACCAGTTCGGCCCCTGCCTCGACCGCAGCCGTCACTTCTCCACGATCAAAGCTGTCGATTGAGACGCGGAACCCCTCCTGCCTGAGGGCTGAGACCGCAGCCCCGACACCGCTCCACTGCTCGCCGGGGATGCACCCGACATCAATCAGGTCAGCTCCCGACTGGCGATAGTGTTCGGCGATCTGCAGGATGGCGTCGAGCCCGATCCGCGGAGCGTGATTGATCTCGGCGAGGATTTCGATGCTGTGCCGGTCAAGTGTGGCGGCTTTCCGTCTCCCCAGACCAAAAAACTCAGGCAGGTCGAGAATGTCCTTGGGCCCGAACTCAAAGGGGATCCCGTATCGCCCCGTGAGTGCGGCGGTCTCCCCCTGGCAGTACCCCGGCAACAGAACGCGATCGAACTGCCAGTCCGCTGACCACTCCAGCTTGCGTTCGACCCACGTCGTGTGCATCAAGGCTGCGACGGTGACCGGGAGTACGTGGACCTCGAAATCGACCGGCGCACGGGCTTGAACCTGCAATGCGGTTTGCCGCACCACAGTCTCAGCCAGCCGGCCCGTCAACAACAAGACTCGCTCCCGTCGGTTCATGCCGGCATTGTGTCAGGTCCGAGGACGGCTCGCGAATGTTCCTCGACAGATTGGAGCAGGCAGACGAAAACGTCCGTTTAATTCAATCACCGCTTGCGGGCTGCGACTGCTTCGCCGTCTCCCTTGGTGGGGGAGTTCATCATCTTCTTGGCGCGGCCCATGCGTCCGACGAGGCCTTCCGCGGAGATGCAGTAAACCACTCGCTGGGAGAGGTCGTCCATCTGCATGACCAGCGTGTCGATCTTACCAGAGAAGTACATGTACATGATCAGGGCGGGGATCGCGATCAGCAGGCCGACGACCGTGGTCACCAGAGCCAGGGCGATCCCCGAGGCGAGCTGGTCGGTCTGGCCCATCGCTCCGGCAAAGGCGATCTGGCTGAACGAATCGAGCATCCCCCACACCGTGCCGAGCAATCCCAGCATCGGGGTGATGGTATGAATCCCGTGCAACACACGCAGGTTCTTGCGGAGTTCCGAGACCTGTCGCTCGCCGCCGTCGATGATCGCCTGTTCGACCTCGACGCTGGGCTTCCCCCACTTGCGGACAGCGTGAGCAAAGATGTTTGCGATCGGGCTGCCGTTTTCGAGACAGACTTCGAGTGCCTCATCCTGCTCCATCTCGCCATCTTCGAGCAGACGGAGAAACCGCTGAACGAACGGACGGGGAATCACTCGCCCGGTGCGCAACATCACGAGGCGATCCACCGTGAACCACAGAAAGATGATCGAGGCCAGTGCGAAGGGCACGACCCACACCCCGAGGGCATCGATCATGTCGATGACGTTGGTGGAGATCTTGCTGACTTTGGGGGCACCGGGCTTGGCGGCAGCTGCTTCCGCATTGGGGGCTGGACTCGCCGGAGACTCCGCGGGAATTTGTTCGCTCGCTTCGACAGGCACGGCCCCGGACGGGGTGTCCTGTGCGGTCAGTCCATCGCCAGACAGCATGCCCACCGCCAACAGCAGCGCCAGCCCACACCTGATGAGCCCCGAAAGCAGCGACACTTTCACCGCCGCGACTGCGGATCGAAAGGGACGCTGACAAGGGGGCGGCTGAGGATTCATTCCGTGTCCTGACTGACCGATCGAAGAGGCAT
>CANJZR010000100.1 GCA_947479075.1 Planctomycetaceae bacterium | reverse complement strand
TGGGATCAGAAGGGGTACTACGCCACCCAGGTTGCGACCGAGATCATGGGCTCTACGCCGGTCGTCGGCCCCTCGATCCAGAAGCTGGCACAAGGCGGCAGCGAGTACGGGCACCACACGCTGACCCGCTTCTTCGCGATGCACGCCGGGGTGCTGCCCGCCCTGCTGGTTGGTTTTCTGGTCCTGCACATTGCCGTATTCCGTCGCCACGGGATTACCCCCGCTGAGCCCAAAAAGAAGCCGGACGGGATGTTCTGGCCTGACCAGATTCTGATGGACGGAGTGGCGTGTCTGGCGATCCTGGCGGCTCTCATGGGCTTGTCACTCTGGCATCATGGAGCCGAACTGAGTGCCCCGGCGAACCCGGCCGAGGCCTACAACGCAGCCCGACCTGAGTGGTATTACCTGTTCCTGTTCCGGTTCCTGAAGTTCGAGTGGGTTTCCCAGCTGGGTGAGGCGACACACCTCGGCGAGGCATTCGGTGCGATCGTCATCCCGGGGATCCTGATGGGGATTCTGGCTGCGATGCCGATTATCGGCCGCAAGCGGGCCGGGCATGTGTTCAACGTTGCGTTCCTGATCATCGTGATGCTGGGAGCGGGCAGCCTGACTGGGTACGCGCTCTACGAAGACTGGTACCAGCAGGACGCGGACAGCAACGACTTCCGCGTGGCTGTGGCACTCGCGAAGATCGATGGAGCCCGAACGGTGGAGTTGGCTCAGTCACCGAGCGGTATCCCGGCCGATGGAGCGATCTCGTTGCTGCGTAATGACCCTCAAACGCAGGGGGCCAACCTGTTCAAGACCTACTGTCTGGAGTGCCATCAGTCTCCGGGCATCATGTTCACCAAACCGGCTCAGGCTCCCCAGCTGGCCGACATACTGCACCGAGACCAGACAGCGTTCGGCAGCCGAGACTGGATCAAATCGGTACTGACCGACTACGAGAATCACTTCGCATCTCTCAAGAACATCACCGTCTCCGGGGGGGCCTCGCCCGAGCGGGAAAAGGGCGCAGCTGCGATCGTCTCCGGCCAGATGAAGGAGTGGTCGGCCGCGAATGGCCCACTACTCAAGGACGCTGCTAATGCTGCCGACTTTGAAGCACTGGTCGAGTTCCTCTATGCCCAGGGCGATCGCTCAGACGCCCTCGCGGCAACTGAGGCCAAGGTCCAGCGCGGGCGAGAAATCTTCGCGACTGGCAAGCTCACCAGCGGCCAGTTCGACTCCGCGTGCAGTGACTGCCACGCCATGCAGGCCAAGGGTGAGGCAGAGCCGATCTCCAAGGATCTGTTCCCTGTCCTGACCGGGTATGCTGGCAAGGAATGGCTCAAGCAGTTCATCTCCGATCCGCAAGCTCACTACGCCGGCCCCGATGGCAACAACGTCATGCCCGGCTTCCAGGGTCAACTGACCGACAAGGAAATGGACTTGTTGATCCGGTGGCTGACTGGTGACTATTACAAGAGCGACAAGAACCGCCAGAAGTAGGCCCTTCCGCGGGCTCTCGGACTCGCTCAGAGGACCGCCCCATGCTTCGCTGGTTACTGCGACGCAAACTCGCCCAGGAAGAGCAAAGGCTCGGCGAGTCATTGGATTACCTGCGGCACATTCTTGATGTGTCGGTTTCGGCGTTCTTGCGATTTACCTCATTCATGCCACTGGCGAACAGCCGCAAGACTCTGCCGAAAGAGGCCTGGTTCACAGCCCAGCTGGTCGCGCTCCAGAAAGTGGACTGCGGGACCTGCCTGCAGATTGGGGTCAATCTGGCCCGGGAAAGTGGCGTGAGTCCACAGTTGCTGCGAGCTGTTCTGGACGGGAGGCTAGAAGACCTGCCAGCCGAACTGGTGGACGTGTTTCACTTCACTCAACAGGTCGTGACAGCGACTGGAGATGAAGACGAACTTCGTGAGACGCTCCGTCAACGATACGGCGAATGTGGTCTGATCGAACTGGCATATGCGATCGCCAGCAGTCAGATTCCTCCCACCGTGAAGCGTTGTCTGGGTTATGCCCGGAGCTGTCGTTTAGTCCACGTCGAGGTCGGCCACTGACGTGATGGAACTACTGCTGGATTGTTCCGTCCGGGTTTCTATCGACTAAGCGGCGCGACTGGCAGCTGCGGAGGTGGATTCCTCGACGTGAGTCGGCATCCAGGAAGGCGAGTATGCTCCGCCCGATGCGACTGGTCAGTTCCCCCTTGAGGATCTCGCGGGCGACCGGCAGAGAGTGGCTTTCACGGCAAAGTACGCGGAATGCCTGGTGAGCTTCATCGATGTCATTCCCGGCGGTGCCCATCCGCCTGAGACCGATACGATTGATCCCGATATTGATGCCCGAGCCGGTCACTGTAAAAAAGGGAAGCACATCGCGAGTGATCCGTGCCAGCACGCCCACCATGGCCCCCTCGCCGATTCGTACGAACTGATGGACGGCCACATGCCCGGAGAGGATCGCTCTCGCCCCGATATGAACATGACCACCCAGCAGTGTGCCATTCACCAGAGTTACGTCATCTTCCACCGTGCAGTTATGCCCCACATGACAGCCAACCATCAGCAGACAGCGCTGACCGACACGCGTCGTCGAACCGGGTGCAGTACCGCGATGAATCGTCACGTGTTCACGCACCACGGTGCCGTCACCGATCTCACAGCTGCTGAGTTCTCCGGTGTAGGCCCGATCTTGCGGAACATCCCCAATGACGGCCCCTGTGTGGATCCGGCACTGAGCACCAATCGTGGTGTGCTGCAGGATATGACACATGGGGGCGATAATCGTATGTGGTCCGATTCGGACGCCTGACTCAATGACGCTGTAGGCACCGACGCAAGCTGTCGGCGCAATCTCAGCGGCAGCGTCAATCACTGCCGAAGGGTGAATAAGTGGCATAAGCGGTTCGCCATCCGTGGAGACAAGTCTCGGCTCGCAACCACAATGAGGTCGGAATTACACACGCACCCGGAGAAGGGTTCGTGCCGAGAACCTGCATGCCCCAAGAAGCATTGCAGTGCGTCCTCGCGTCACCAAGATGGAGTCGTTCACCAAGAGGAATCAAAGTGAACTGTCTACGAGACCGCACGCAAAGTAGTGAGGCTGACACACGAATCACAGGCTGTTCAGCGCAGCCATAAAGTGTTTCTCACACAGCACTTACTGGCAATTAAACAGACACCCACTGGCACCAGATTGGACACCAGTGGGATGTCAGTAAAACAAGTGGCTTAGAGCACAGACCGAATTTTCTCCAGGAATTCCTTGTTGGTCGGGAACTTCTGCAGAGTGCGGACCAGCTGTTCCATCGCTTCGGTCGTCGGCATGGCGGCGAGGCTGCGACGGAGCATCGTGATCCCTTCGATGACATCGGGGGCGAGAATCTTCTCGTCTCGGCGGGTGCCGGAACGGGAGACATCAATCGCGGGCCAGACACGGCGTTCAGCCAGGTCACGGCTGAGGACGAGTTCCATGTTTCCGGTGCCCTTGAACTCGAGGAAGATCGAGTCGTCCATCCGGTTGCCCGTTTCGATCAGGGCGGTGGCGACGACGGTCAGCGAGCCCCCTTCTTCGAAGCGACGAGCGGTCCCGAACATGCGACGCGGAATCTCGAGAGCCCGATTATCGAGCCCCCCAGTACCGATCTTGCTGTCGCGTCCGCCGCCAATCCACTTGTTGAAGGCACGGGCACAACGGGTGATGCTGTCCATCAAAATCAGGCAGTGCTTACCCGACTCGGCCAGACGCTTACCGCGTTCAAAGACCAGCTGGCTGATCCGGACGTGGCTTTCGACATCGCGGTCCATCGAAGAGGCGATGACCTCTCCCTGAACATTGCGACGCATATCGGTCACTTCTTCGGGGCGTTCATCGACCAGCAGAACAATCAGGTGGATCTCCGGGTGATTCTTCGTCACCGAGTTGGCGATGTCCTGCAACAGCATCGTCTTTCCGCTGCGAGGCGGAGCCACGATGAGTGCACGAGTGCCCTTACCGATCGGAGTCAGCAGGTCCATCACCCGCATCGTGATCGGCTGAGTGCCGGTTTCGAGCCGAATCTGCTCGAAGGGATTGATTGGCGTCAGCTCGTCGAAGTTCTTGGTCTTTTCATAGTCTTCGACTGGCCCGTCGTTGATCTCCTGGACATCGACCATGCGGGGACCCTGGCCGCGAGTTCCCATCCCGACATTGCCGAGGATCTTGATCCCCTCGCGCAGCTTGTGCTTTTCGATCAGTGAGCTGGAGACGAATGGATCGGAATCCTCGGCTCCATAATCATTCTTCGGCATCCGCAGGAAGCCATACCCCTTGGGGTGCAGCTCAAGAATGCCGGTCATCAGTTCGAGTTCACCGACGATTTCACCGGTCGGAATCGGAGCGTGCTGCATGAACTTGGCATGACGCTGGCCCGGAGGGCTACTCAGGCTGCGACGCTCGCCACGCCCCCGAGCGGGTTGGGATGATTGTTGCTGCTGCTGCTGCGGAGCCCGGCCGTATCGACCGCCGCTGGACGAGGAGCCTCGGTCGGATGACTGGCCCCGCGGGTTGCTGCTGCGGTCGCGACTCGACCGTCCGGGAGCAGCGGGTGCCCGTCCACTGATTGATCGCTGCCCCGAGGAACTTGACTGGCCTTCACCACCACGCCCACGTCGGCGACGGCGGGAACGGCGGCCACTACCTCCGTCGTCGCGTTCAGATTGAAATGCATCACCCCGGTCGACGTTATCGACACTACGTTCAGGGCGGTAGCTGTCACTGCTCCCGCGACGATCGGCGGCGGGTTCCGGTGCACTCCGGGGACCACCATACGCTGGTTCGTGGCTTGCAGCTGGTTCGGTGCGTTCCGGCGCAGGAGGCGCGGAGAAGCGGGGCTTCGAGGCGATGGTACGGCGACGGCGTGTACCACCTTCGTCGGCGGATGGCGCAGGTTCGGGCTTGGGTTCGGAGCTTCGGCGGGTACTGGGAGCGTCATCGGCCAGTCCAGCCCCAAAGTCATCGCGACCAGAGGCCTGCTCAAAGTCGAAGGACTGCAACTTTTCGTCTGCAGGGCCTTTCCCGGAAGCTGAACGAGTACGGCGGGTGGTCGGTCGCTTCGAGGAACTGGAACGATCTGTCGGCATGTGAAAATCCAAAAAGGCTCACTCAACGATTAGAAACAGGCCGAGCCAGCCGCATGTCGAATCGACAGCACAACACAGCGAGCAAGCAAGCTGCTGAGCGGGGGGGCCAAATTGAGCGAATTGAACTCATCAAGCAGAGGTCAAAGAGTGACGAAAACAGCTGCCCCATGGTCCGGGAGGAAATCCCCCAGGTGACACAACGCGAGCCCAGGAGATACGGAAACGGCACATGGCCCAGTCCGCTGACACCTGAAATCAATGCCTACCGCCTGAGTAGACACGAGTCCCGTACTGGTAGACAACACCCTGTGCCGGGCCAGGAATCAAACACCTGAAGAACGGGTCAGAAGTTGTTGGACTGGGTTCGATGACCCATCAGCCGGATGATTCCGGTCCGGACAGCTCCGGCAACCTCTTCAGACCTGGGCAGCTCACTGGCCTTGCCAGAATTGAACTCTTGCCCCCGAAGTTCGTGTGGATCGCGGGATGGCCATTTGGCGAATCGGGCAGTTGCCGGGCAGGAATGAATTCACCCACCGAAGCTAACTTTCCCATTCGGGACTTGGCTTTACGCTACTTGGATGTCGAGCAACGACAGCCACCACACTTCACCTAAACCACGGTGATTGATCGCAGAAATCGATCAGCACCTGCAGCAACTTCAGACAGAATCCTAACTCGGTGAGTCGTTCTGTCAAACGAAGCTGACAGAACTATCGGCGATTCCGCCCCGCAAAGTCAAGACGGGGTACGTCGCAAACCGCCATAAATCCATGAAATCTTTGATTTTCTTGTTCGTATCGTTGAACTCGTTGACCGAGGTCGTAGGACCTCGCCAGTGAACGATGCCGGAACATTGCTATCAGCGAGCAGCGACTTTCGTCTCATGCCCGGCGATGTCGTGATACCAGGCATCGCTCGTGCGAAATATCGCCCGGCACAGTTGATGAAGTCATAATAATTGACTGAGCAAAGACAGCACCAACACCATCGCGATGACGACTCCGGAAATCCGGATGAGCCGCAGTTCTCGCAGCAGCTGTTGCACTTGCTGGTCATTCATGAGGACACCTGCAGGTGAGACAATAAAAGGAAGTGACTCGAATACGATGGGGAACAGCTGCTGCCGAGGGACATCAAGTCTGCTGCTCTCCTGAATCATCACACAGGAGAGGGTGACCGAATCCAGCCGCCACCGATGACTCGGTCTTCCTGATAGAGAACCAGGGCCTGGCCGGGGGCGACACCTAGCTGTGGAGAGTCGAACTCGACATGGAGTTGACCGTCACCTGTCTGTGTGGCCGTACAGCCAGCGGGCGTGTGCTGGTACCTGATCTGGGCAGTACAGCGGACTTCACGCGGAGCCTGATCGACCAACCAGTTCAGCTGATCGGCATCGAGTGCGGACCGACCGAGGTCAGTCTTGGTGCCGATGACGACGCGGTGGGTGTCGGGCTCGATGCGCACCACGAAGCGCGGCTCGCCGAACGCCACGCCCAGCCCCTTGCGCTGACCAATCGTGAACTGCTGAAACCCCGTGTGCTTGCCCAGCACCTTGCCGGAGGTATCGACGAGTTCCCCAGCTGTGTCTTGTTCGCCACGATAGCGAGTGATGAATCCCGCGTAGTCATTGTCGGGGATGAAGCAGATTTCCTGGGAGTCGGGCTTGTTGGCGGTCTGGATGCCCGCCTGCCGGGCCATCTCTCGAATCGCAGTCTTGGTATATCCCCCCACAGGAAAGATCACGTGTTTCAGGATTTCGCGTTCAATCCCGAACAGGACGTACGACTGGTCCTTATCCAGATCGAGGCCCCGAAACAGGCCCGGCTGATCCTCACCGACATCCTTCGTCTGGGCATAGTGGCCGCTGGCTATTGCGTCGGCTCCGACTTCCTGGGCGAACTCCCACAGCTTCCCAAACTTCAGCCAGATATTGCACATCACACACGGATTCGGTGTCCGGCCGGCCAGATACTCGTCGGCGAAATAGTCTTTAATCTTGCCGAACGCATCCTGAAAGTTCAGCGCGTGAAACGGGATATCGAGGGAATCGGCCACCCGTCGGGCATCGGCGGCGTCCCCGGCACTGCAGCACCCTTGATGGTGCGGCTTGAGCGAGACGATCGGCAGTTGACCGACTTCACATGACGAATCGTCGCTCACGCCCGAGCGCATGAACAGCCCGATCACCTCGTGACCTTGTTGCTTGAGCAACCAGGCCGCAGCTGAGCTATCCACCCCCCCGCTCATGGCGAGTACGACACGCATGGAATTCGAGACTCCGCAAAAATGATCTGCAACGTCCGTTCGATTCTAGCAAGCCGTCGAACCGCTGACACGGAAGCCGGCAGAAGCCCGGATCTGATGACTTGCCCCTCCGGTGAAGTCGGTCGACTGATGTCTCGCTCCTCACAGTTGTGATAGAGTAAATGGGATTCTCTTGCTCACCCGATTTCTGAGAAGGCCGTGGCGTGGCTGTCCCCGTGGCGTTTTGTATTACGGAACTCGACCCGGGCGGAGCGGAGCGGGCACTCTTCGAGATTGTGACTCGGCTTGATCCCGCTGAATGGACAGTAAAGGTTTTCTGCCTGGGCCCCGAGACCGATCTCTCGCGGAAACTTCAAGAACGTGGCATAGAGACTGTGTGCCTTGGGGCACGCCGGGCAAGTGATGTCGGCGTACTCTTCCGACTGATCCGAGAGCTGAAAAAGTTCCGCCCCATAGTGCTGCAGACCTTTCTGTTCCACGCGAATATCGTGGGGCGACTGGCGGGATGGTGGGCCGGAGTACCGGTCATCCTGTCCGGACTTCGTGTGGCAGAGAGGGCGAAACGCTGGCATTTGTGGCTCGACCGCTGGACGAACCGACTGGTGAAATGGAACGTTTGTGTCAGTGAAGGTGTGCGCCAGTTCGCCATGAAAGACGGAGGCTTGCCTGCTGACAAACTTTGCGTGATCCCCAATGGTGTGGACGTCGAACGATTTGCGCATGCGACCCCAGCTGATCTGACACCGATCGGAATTCCAGCCGAGGCGTGGACGCTCGTGACTGTTGGTCGTCTTTCACTCCAGAAAGGACAGGACGATCTCATCGAAGCAGTGGCGCCGCTGCTGAACGAACATGGCGAATTGCACTTACTGATCGTGGGAGAGGGGCCAGAGCGAGACCGCTTGACGGCTTTGACCACAAAGCTGGGGGTCAGCAACCAAGTCCACTTGCCGGGCTGGCAGGCCGACGTGCCGGGCATCCTGAAGAGCTGCCAGGCCTTCGTTCTCCCTTCCCGATGGGAGGGGATGCCGAATGCACTGCTGGAAGCGATGGCTTCGGGGCTGCCCTGTATCGCAACGAACGTCGAGGGAGTCGGTGAGCTTTGGGGTTCCGGCGAAGCAGTGAATTTAGTCACACCGGGCGACGTGACAGCCTTGCGTATCGCAGTGAAGACGGTGTACGAGCAGCGTCAGAAACAAGATGGCAAATTACCGCAAAACGTTATCATAAAAGGACATACATTGAAATCAGTCTCCCTGTCATATGCGGAGTTGTTCACCAGCAGTTTGAAATGAACAAGCAAACCGAACCACTTACACATGTACGCAAAAAGATTGTTGAAATTCCCAATCCATAGGGCGGTCCCGACCTGCGCCGATCTGCTCCCCTCAAACCTCTAAGAAGGACTCGGATCGCGCTTGACCGGTCCTGCTGCGTTGGTATTGTTTGACCTCGTGGGGACCGATACCAAAGAGTTCAACGTCGGGTGAAAAGCCTGATGCTGGATTGACGCAAATCTTGCGTTTACTGTGTGTTGCGACTCACGTCCTACCTCATGGAAGAATCTGTTTTGCTCACGGATGAATGCTGGAGAGCATGCATCCGAAAAGACGATCTCTTCTCGCAGACACTGCACTCCCGCTCATCAACTCGAATGAAACAGCCCGCGCTGTTTCCGACCGAAATCCGCCGGCTACCGGGCTTGCGGACAGGCGGCAAGACGCCTTGCCGGACAGTACCTCCTTGGGAATCCTTCCCCCAAGGTCCAAAGCCATTCGCCTCGTGGTGCGGAACGATTCCGCACGAGGCGAATGGCTTCTGTTTTTTGATAGCGTGTGATTTCCCGGGGACCACAGCTGGTTGATCAGGTAGCAATGAGAGCTCCTGCCGTTTGAGATTCATCGTCCCGCTCGGCCCGCATGCGATCGGGCTCCACCCCATCCCGGCGGGCCACCTCTGCCCGGCTCAATACGCCGAGTTCCACCAGTTGAGCGTCCGCAGCCCTCTCACGCGGGCGGTCGCGGGTCACGAGTTGGGGGAAGGTCCAGCTGGGTTCCACCCGCTCAAAGAAATCCTCTGGCAGCTGCCCCTGATCGATGGCAACTTGCATGACCCATTTCCAGAGCCGCGTGAATTCCTGGGTAAAGAACAGCTGCTCGCTCTGAAAGAATTTCACCGCTGGCCCTTCGGCCACCATCGTGGAGGCATAATTGGAATTTGAAGCGTCGGAAGTCAGCATAAATTCCGGTAACCCGACCCCAGCTGCGACACTGAGCAGCAGCATTCGCCCCAGCGGGACAGCATCGCCGAAATTCGTATCCGGCTGCAGGAACTTGATCTCGGTCGCCTGATTTGTCGTCAAAATGGAGCCGGGTTGAAAGCGTTCCGATCGCGTACCGGTTGCACTGACCGTCGAGTGGGGAGTGACGGAGTTC
>CANJZR010000099.1 GCA_947479075.1 Planctomycetaceae bacterium | reverse complement strand
CCCATCGTCCAGCCGATGACGACGTTCTTCGCATTGGCATAGGTCTCAGCGACCTGCTCGATTTCGGCCCGCGCGACACCCGAAGCGGTCTCAATCGTGGCCCAGTCAGTCGTCTCCACCTGCTGACGGAACGATTCGAAGTCCTCGGTCGACTGCTCGATGAACTTCGCATCGTGGGCGTTACGTGCCAGCAATGACTTCGCGATACCCAGCATCATGCCGATGTCGCCGCCGATATGTGGCTGGACGTATTGGCTGGCCATCTTTGTCCCGAAGAGGAGGCTACGCACATCGCTCGGGACGCGGAAGTTGACGAGGCCCAACTCTTTGACCGGGTTGACGACGATAACCTTCCCGCCTCGACGCCGCAGCTCCATCAGGCTGCGCATCAGTCGCGGGTGGTTCGAGGCCGGGTTGCCGCCGATGAGAATGTAGAGGTCGGCCTTCTCCAGATCCTCCAGCTTGATCGTCCCGGTCCCGGCTCCGATCGCCGCGCCCAGCCCCACCCCGCTCGCCTGGTGACAGTAGTACGAACAGTTGTTGACGTAATTCGTCCCGAACAGCCGCGCGAACAGCTGGAGCAGGAACCCCGCCTCATTCGACGACCGCCCGCTGGCGTAGAAGAATGTCCGCATCGGGCCGGCCGCCTTGAGCTTGTCACTCAAGATCCGCAGTGCCTCGTCCCAGCTGATCGGACGGTAATGGGTGTCATTTGGCCCGGCGTAAATCGGGAAGACCAGCCGCCCGCTCATCTCCATCTGCCGCGGCGAGAACGATCGCAGCTCGTTGAATCCGTACTTCTGGAAGAACTCAGCTGTGATCCCCGACTGCATGTCGGAGACCATGGCCTGAAACGATTTCTTGCAGACCTCGGGGAAATAGCCCCCCTCGTTGACCATGCCGCCCATCTGGCCACCCATGCCGAGGGCACAGGTCTTACACGCATTCTTCGACCGCATGGCCGACCACAACCGCCACCAGCCGACGCGATTCGCCATGCGCAGGGTGTAAGCAATGGCCTTCCAGCCACCACCACTCGAAGGAGCTTTCATCGATGCAGTCTCACGCCAGGGATCGACCAGCGGGGCGAGCCGAGGCCCGGTTGGTCAGGCGTGGATCATAGCGGATTGTCGAGGGCCGGTCAGCGGCAGGTGGGGGAAGGGGGAGATGAGAGAGGGGGAGAGTGGGCGATGGAGGGAGTGCCGGATTGTTGAACGGGAGCTGGGTAGTACGGTGTGACTCGCCATTGAGTCTGCCTGTGTGCGTCAGCACCAGAGGTACTTGCCAGTCGAGTCCACTCTGGGTTAGCCTCTTGTGCGTTGCACACAGGTAGGCTGCAAAGCCAGCCAACCTGTGCCACCGGCGACTGAGAGGTATGAGCGATGACAGATTACTGTCGCAGCGTCCATGCTCATTACTCAACAAAATGGGCGAGTAATCCCGTCGAAAGGATATGGAGCAAAGGACCCACGAGAGACTTGCCATTGGGGTTCTGTGTACTTGAATTTGCTCCTACACCAGTCCGGAAAATGTGGACCTACGCGACGTGTTGCATGTCTGTTCCATCAGACTTGAAGCCCGTCGAATTACATCTGTTCTCACCGATTCGGTCTGACTCCCTTGTCGAACTGTTGACTGCGATTTCTCACTATCATTGTAAAGGGAAATCGATTGGCCTCGGACACACGCTCAATTTTGGACGGCCATGGCTAGATGGATCTCTTTGCGATCACGGACTCATCTCGCTTCCTTACTTGGATGGGCCGGAGATTGAGAATTGTTATCAAGGTGCAGCCGGAAATGTGGTTCAATGTCTTTGGCTGATTCCAATCACTCAGTCTGAGCGGGACTACAAACAAACCCATGGATTGGAGGCACTAGAGCAGAGATTTGATCAATCGGGTTTCGATTATCTGGATTTCCGCCGATTACCTGTTGTGCCGTAACAGTCGGGGGGGCTCTGCCAAAACTGGATGACGCGGCAGAGTGTCAAAGTCAGCGGAGATTGATCAAGGAGATGAATGGTTCATTGGTGGGCGCCACTGGCGGTCGCTTGCTGCCGCCAGTGAATACGCTCAATGCGGCACTGTGGCTCTGGCGATCACTCGTTTTGCGTGGCTGGCGTTTGCGAGCCTCATGTCTCACCAGTGTCACCCGAGGAGTTAAGCCTTGAAGCCACGGGGAGGTGTGATGGCAGCCACTAACCGGTAAAAAATAAAAAGCGCGGCAAGGTCCCCTCAAAGCTTCCCAGCTTTTCCTTGCCGCGCTCCGGATGTCTGAATTGTGTTCGCTTCGAGTGGCGGGCGTGGCCAATCTCTGTGGCAGAGAACTGGCGGGGAGTGGTTCCCGTCGCGAGCCGTGTTCTGGGGCGAACACTTGAACTTAGGTCTCGACTGGCACCGAGTCAAAAAGAATCTGCCCATGTCTATTTTCACTGTTCGATGTCGTCGGCAGAACCGGAATAATCGGAATCCGGTTCGTCGAGCGGTGGCTATTCCGGGGAACTTTCCAAGTGTGCGTTGCCGGACCGTACACTGTGAGCGTCGTTGGAAAATCAACAGTACGAGAGGTCGCCGTTGAAGAAGCGGCGCGGCCTGAACTTCTCTGGAGTCTTAAGGTTCCGTGACAAGCGACCCGGTCTGGTTTGACAATCCGAGCCGCCGACCGAGTAGAATCCCCCTCGTGATGACGCGGTCCCCGTTCAGGTGGCAGCTGCATCCGAATCGACTGCAACCCGGGAAGGATCCGCATGGCTCGCCGCTACGTTGTCCGCTATGGCACTCTTCGCACCGTCGCCGAATTTGCGACGCGCGGGGCGGGCGACCGTAATTACACTGAAGAGGAATACCGGCGCGGCGATCAGGTCATCATCCGCAGCCCCCGTGGGATTGAATGGGGCGAAGTGCTGTGCGAAGCGACCGACCGCACCAAGGCATACCTGGGCGGCAAGGAGGTCGTGGGCAAGATCCAGCGACTCGCCTCCCCCGAGGATGACAAGCTGCGCGAGACAAACTGGCAGCTCGAACAGGATGCCTTCCTGCAGGCCCGACGACTGGTCGCCGAACACAACCTCGCCATGCAGCTGATCGACGTGGAACAGCTGCTCGGCGGAGAGCGGATCACCTTCTATTACACGTCTGAGGCCCGGATTGACTTCCGCGAGCTGGTCAAATCGATGGCCCAGTTCTTCAAGATCCGGATCGAGATGCGGCAAGTCGGCATCCGCGATGAGGCGAAGCTGCTGGCCGACTACGGCGACTGTGGCAAACCAGTCTGCTGCAACACGCATTTGACGGAGATGCCTCCGGTCTCGATGAAGATGGCCAAACTGCAGAAGGCCAGCCTCGATCCGAACAAGCTGTCGGGGCGATGCGGGCGGTTGAAATGCTGCTTGCGGTACGAGTACGACACCTACGAGGAATACCGCCAGGAGCTGCCGGGTGTGGGCAAGTTCGTGGTGACCAAGGAGGGGAAAGGAAAAGTCCTCGCCCAGGAGATCCTCGCCAAGAAAGTGCTCGTGAGCTACGAAGATAACCGCCGTGTGCTGGTCGATGCTCAAGAGATCCTCACCGTGGTGAGTGCTCCCGGTCACCCACCGAAGTCGCGGGAGTCCGAGCGTGACCGCCCCGAACCTCGCGAGAATCCCCCCGAGTAGTCACCAAAACACTGGCCCTTTGGGGCGGCACTCTGGATATGATGGGCCGCTGAAACTGGTCACCGATCGACAAACTCCGACAGGACTCCTGCCATGCGTCTTTCACTTGCTGTTGCTTGTGTCGCCACTGGACTGGCTCTTTCTTTGTTCGTGCGGGCGGATGAGAAGCCCGCAGCGAGTGCGGAGGCCAAGGCGACGGAACTGTTCGACGGCAAGAGCCTCAAGAACTGGAAAGTTCCCGAGTTCGGCGGTGATGGCAAGGTGACTGTCAAAGACGGCCTGCTGGTGATGGGGCAAGGTGACCCGATGACCGGAGTGACCTGGGCCGGAGAGGAACTGCCGAAGGTCGATTACGAAGTGTCCTTCGAGGCGCAGCGGATCGAGGGCTCCGACTTCTTCGGGACGATTACCTTCCCCGTACAAAAAGACAGCTGTTCGTTCGTGCTGGGTGGCTGGGGCGGCGGAGTGACTGGATTGTCGACGCTCGATGGAAATTCGGCGATCGAGAATGAAACAACGGGCTATAACGACTTTGAAAAGGGGAAGTGGTACAAGGTCCGCGTTCGGGTGACGAAGACCAAGATTGAGGTCTGGATCGATGACAAGTCGGTTGTCGATGTCGACTACACCGACAAACGAATCGGCATCCGCATCGAAGTGGACCTGTCGAAGCCGCTGGGATTCACCACTTATCGCACCACGGGAGCGCTGCGTGCGATCAAGCTGACCAAGCTTGCCGCCGACGAAAAGAGTGACAAATAAGTATCGGTGGGGGTCGCCGAAATCCTTCTGGCGATTTGCTATCCGCCATCCACCTGCTCTCCTCTTCACTGGCAAGGTCATTCGGCTCTTGGCAGAATCAAGAATAACCGGGGACTTCCGGCGGGCTAACTCTGATGAACCAATGAGGCTGACCATGATTTCTCGCCTGTGCTGGGTATGGTGTGTCGTAATGTGTCTGGGCCTCACTCTGGGAGGGCCCGTGGAGCGCACGTGCTCTGCGGAAGACGCCGTGAAGTCACTGCTGCCCTACCTGCCAGAGTCATCCAACGTCGTGGCGGTGATCCGCGTGGATAAGGTCCTCAATTCCCCTCGTGGCAAGACCGAAGGCTGGGCCAGCAAGCAGCAGGAAAAGTTCCTCGCCGGAGCATCGAGTATTCCGCCACACGTCAGCACCGTCGTCACGGGCATGCTGGTTCGCCCCCAGCTGGCGGAACTGGTCTCATCGGTCGGTCTCGCCTGGATTCCGGGCGGAGTCCATCTGGAGTCAATCGCCGAGCGGGAAGAGGGGGTCGCCATGGAGTCGATTGGCGGCTGTCCGGCAGTGCATTCAAAGCACAATGCGTTTTATATCGAGCTGTCCAGCACGGTCCTGGCGATTGTGTCCCCGGCTGCCCGGCAGGAAGCCGCTCGATATGCCCGGCGCGTGACCTCGGTGACGAATGTCGGGGTTCCTGCGGGTTACCTCGGTGAGGCTGCGATGCGTGATCATCAGGTCTTGATCGCCATGGATCTGGTCGACCTGGGCAATCCAGCCCGTGTTCGTGAAGAGATCGAGAAGCTGCCCGGAGTCGCGGACAATACTGCCGTGCGGGATGAGTTGCTGGACCTGATGTCGTCGGTCCAGGGGGTCTGCTTCAGCGCCGATGTCGACGAGTTCACGCGAGGTCGGTTGACCGTCGACTTCAGTAAGAAACCCGGTAACTCGGCGAAACTGCTCAAGGGGCTGGCGCTGAAGATCATCGCCGAGGCTGGTCTGCATGTGAGCGAACTGGATGAGTCGCTGGTCAGTATCGAGGGGAATCGTCTCGTGCTGTCGATGCCGAACTTTTCGGATGCCAGCCTGCGGATGGTGTTGTCTTTGATCACCCCGTCGGCTCCTGTCCCCACAGCTGCGCCCGCCGCCGTGGCTGTGAAAGACAAGCCAGCCACTCCCACTAGCCCGGCTCCGAAGCCCGATCGGACTTCGACGACTTCCTCGCCGAGCTTCCCGGACGCGACCGCCAGCTTGCGGTACTTTCGTTCGGTGAATCAGTGTCTGGACGATCTGCAGGCCGCCAACCGTCGTAACAGCGATCCGGGGCAATTTGCGACCTGGCACGAGAACATGGCCAGAAAGATTGACAAGCTGCCGACGCGCGGTGTCGATCCGGGGCTGGTGGATTATGGATCGCAGATGAGCGAGCGGCTGCGGGCCGTCGGGGCATCGCTGCGGGGGATCGCGATCGAAGTGAACGCAGCTCAGAACTCGATCGTCTGGAACTCGACCTACGATCCCGGATACGCTGAAGCGAACTTCTGGGGAGGGTACGGGTACCGGGCTCCGTCCTACCAGGTGAGCAGCAACCTGCAGCAGGTGCGCGAGAAGCAGGCTGACGCTGTCGTTCGCGGAGCCAAGGACCGCGAAGCTGCATGGGTGGTAATCAACAACGAGCGTCAACGCATGACCCTAGACGTCAACGCGAAGTACGGTTCGAAGTGAGGGGGCTTTCCTCTCAACAGTAACCGACACCCGGAGGGAGAAATGCGGGCCATAACCTCTTGTGATGCTGCATAGCCGACAGGTTCTCAATCCAGTCGGCCGGTGCTACCCTGCTCTGCCATCCTGACGTTTTGGTAATACCCAATCGTCGCGAAGGAAGTGGCAGGTATATCCGTGTGGAATTCTTTCCAGATAGTCTTGGTGTTCCGGTTCGGCTTCCCAAAAATCGCTTGCTGGCGTCACCTGAGTCACCACTTTGCCAGGCCAGATTTTGGACGTGTTCACATCTTCAATCGTATCGAGTGCGATCTTCTGCTGTTCGTTGTTGGTGTAGAAGATCGCCGAGCGATAAGAGGTGCCACAGTCGTTGCCCTGTCGATTCAAGGTTGTCGGATCGTGAATCTGAAAGAAGAACTCCAGCAGTTTTCGATAAGAGGTCACTTTCGGATCAAACGTGATCTCGATCGCTTCGGCGTGCGTACCGTGATTCCGATAGGTCGCCTGCGGAACATCTCCTCCCGTGTAGCCGACACGCGTTTTCTCGACTCCGGGCAGTTTGCGAATCAAATCCTGCATGCCCCAAAAACAACCGCCTGCGAGAATTGCAATTTCGCTCATGGTTTTTCCCTCTCGTTCCCAACCTCTACATGGTTACACATTTTCCCAAAGCCATGCTACACCACAAACTGAGCGGTTGATGGAAGCATAGCAGCCGTTCATGGCTTCCCCGTCATCAGAGAGTTGACTACTTCGCCCCGAGTCGGCTGCGGAGTTTCTGCAAGGCATCGAGCGCTGCGGTGGGCGTCATATGATCGGTGTCGAGCGCGCGCAGCTCGTCGAGCAGCGGGTGGTACTCGGGGCCGAAGAGGGTCAGTTGTTTGTGCTTTGAACGGCGCTTACGCTGTGGGATGGTGGTTTTTCCCGTCGAGTCCTGGTGATCGGCTTCGAGGGTTTGCAGGATCACCTCAGAACGGTCGATCACCTCGCGCGGCACGCCAGCCAGACGGGCGACCTGGATGCCGTAGCTCTTGTCGGCCGCCCCCGCGACGATCTTGTGCAGGAAGATGAGTTCGCCGTTCCGCTCATGGACCGCCACATTCCAGTTCGCGATGCCGAACAGTGACTCGGCCAACGCGGTCAGCTCGTGGTAGTGAGTCGCGAACAGCGTGCGGCAACGCAGGTCGTCGTGGATGAACTCGGTGATCGCCCAGGCGAGCGAGATCCCATCATAGGTGCTCGTGCCGCGGCCGATCTCGTCGAGAATGACGAGGCTGTGCTCGGTGGCGGCGTTAAGGATGCGGGCGGTCTCGGTCATCTCGACCATGAAGGTACTCTGCCCTCGCCCCAGCTCATCGCTGGCCCCGACGCGGGCAAAAATCCGGTCGGCGATCCCGATCCGCGCTGACCGGGCCGGGATGAATGACCCGATCTGCGCCATGATGGTCAGCAAAGCGGCCTGGCGGATGTAGGTACTCTTACCGGCCATGTTGGGACCGGTGATGAGTTGAATGAAGGGGGAGCGTTGAGGGTTGAGAGTTGAGGGTTGAGGGACCGGAGGGGCATTGTCGAGGGAGGATGGCTGATCGAGGGATGGAGCATCATTGACGGGCGATATCGAATTCTCGACATCTTCTCTGATGCTCAACTCTGAACTCTCAACCCTCAACGATCCTCCCAGCACAACATCGTTCGGCACAAACTCACCCGTCGGTCGCAGCTTGTCGAGGACCGGGTGTCGTCCGTCGCGGATGTCGAGAACCGGCTCGGTCGTGATCTCGGGGCGGCAGTAGCGCATGCTCACCGCGAGCTTGGCCAACCCGACCAGCACGTCGAGCTGGGCCAGAACCTCGGCGGTCTGCTGCAGGCGGCGGCACTCGGCGTTGACGGCATCACGCAGCTTCTGGAACAGCTCGTTTTCGAGGGCGATCGCCCGCTCTTCAGCCCGCAGGACCTTGTCCTCGTACTCCTTGAGCGGCGGCGTAATGTACCGCTCCTGATTCTTGAGGGTCTGTTTGCGGATGTAGTCAGCGGGGACTTTGTGGAACTGCGACGCTGTGATTTCGAGGTAGTACCCGAAGACCTTGTTAAAGCCGACCTTCAGGTTTGAAATCCCGGTGCGTTCGATTTCCTGAGCCTGATACTCGGCGATCCACCGTTTGCCGCCCCGGGCGAGGTCGCGCAGCTCGTCGAGTTCAGCACTGAATCCGTCGCGGACCAGTCCCCCGTCGTTCTGTTGCAGTGGTGGATCGTCGACCAGCGTCGTTTCGATCTCGGCCCGGATCTCGCTGCACAGTTCGAGGCGTGACTCAAGGGTTTTCAGCAGGTCGGTCAGCCGTCCCGCGAGCTTGGCTTTGATGCGAGGGAGGAGAGCCAGCGTACGCCCGAGAGAAACCAGATCCCGTGCGGACGCCCGCATCGTCGCCACTCGGGCACAGAGCCGCTGCATGTCGTAGGCCTGTTTGAGCAGTTCCTGCAGGTCACGTCCCAGCCGCGAGTCCCGCATCAACTCCTCGACCGCATCGAGGCGGCGTTCGATCGCGACCTGGTCGGTCAGCGGATTCGACAGCCACTCCGCCAGCATGCGGGCGCCCATCGGCGTGGCCGTCTCGTCGAGCACCGACAGCAAACTTCCATCGCGGCGACCCTCACGCATGGTGCGGGTGAGTTCGAGGCTGCGACGGGTGGCTTCGTCGATGAGCAGGCTCGATCCCCGGCGATACTGCTCCAGACGGACAATGTGGCCCAGAGATGACTTCTGTGTCTCCTCGACATACTCCATCAATGCTCCGGCAGCTGTGATACCGAGCGAATCGGAGTCCAGATCGAAGCCTTCAAGGGTGCTGGTCTGAAAATGTTTCAGCAACGCATTGCGGGCATTGTCCGGAACAAAGCACCACGGTGCCCGTGAGGTCAGCACCATGTCGGGCAGCTCGTGCAACCGGATCAGCGCGGGATCGGCACGATGTGTCTCGGGGACGAGGCACTCTGCCGGGCGGATGCGGGCGAGTTCATCGAGCAGTGCCGACGGCTGCTGGCTGGCGGCGGAAAAGCCGAGGCTCAGTCGATCGCCGGTCGACCGCCCTGCCCCTTTACGAGATTCGCCCAGCGCCAACTCGGCACACTGAAACCTGCCGGTCGATAGCTCCAGCCATGCGATCCCCACGCGGTCGCGGGCCGGGAAGACAGCTGCGAGGAAGTTGCTCTCTTTGGGGTCGAGCAGTGCATCGTCGGTCAGCGTGCCGGGGGTGACGATACGAGTCACTTCGCGGCGGACCATCCCCTTGGCCTGCTTGGGGTCTTCAACTTGCTCGCAGACGGCGACACGCTGACCCGAATGGATCAGCTTGTTGAGGTACCCTTCGAGGGCGTGGTACGGAAACCCGGCCATCGGGACGGGGTTTGCCGATCCCTTGTCGCGGCTGGTGAGTGTGAGGCCGAGAACCTTCGCAGCAATCTCGGCGTCTTCGTAAAACAACTCGTAAAAGTCCCCCATCCGAAACAGCAGGATGGCCCCCGGCGTCTCCGCCTTGACCTCCAGATACCGCTGCATCATCGGGGTCACTTTGGCTTCAGACATGGAGGGGGATCGTTGCGGGTTGAGGGAAAAGGGTTGAGCGACAGTTGACTTCACCACCGCTAAGCTGCGTCACGAAGCGGAGCATTCCGACGTTTCGGAGCACGCATACGGCGGAAGAGTGTGAACAATATCGCAATGTCGGTGAACT
>CANJZR010000098.1 GCA_947479075.1 Planctomycetaceae bacterium | reverse complement strand
GGTTCGTGATGTCGGCAAGGCACTGGGCCTGTCACTCGACCGGGTGGACAAGCTGGCCAAGAACTTGGACCACATCACCAGCGAGGAACAGTTCGCTGCAAGGTTTCGGGAGGCGGGAGTTGATCCCCTGAGCCGGGTTGGCCGTCAGTGCCTATGGCTAACGCGGGAACTGCTGGGGTTTCCCCGGCACCTCTCCCAGCATGTGGGGGGGATGGTGATGACGCAGGGACCACTCCATGAACTGGTCCCCATCGAGAACGCGTCAATGCCGGGCCGAACGGTGATCGAATGGGATAAAGATGACCTCGATGCTCTGGGGCTGCTGAAGGTGGACTGCTTGTGCCTGGGGATGCTGAGCGCGATCCGCCGGGCTCTGAACATGCTCAATCAGCGAAACGATACAGCGGCCAAACCCTTGGAACTGGCGACGATTCCAGCTGAGGATCCGGCGGTTTACGACATGATCTGCCGTGCGGATACCGTCGGAGTGTTTCAGATCGAGAGCCGGGCGCAGATGTCGATGCTGCCGCGACTCAAGCCGCGCTGCTTCTATGATCTGGTGATTGAAGTGGCGATTGTCCGTCCGGGGCCGATTCAGGGCGACATGGTCCACCCCTATTTGCGGCGCAGGCGGGGGGATGAGCCGGTCACCTTTCCCGATGATCGGATTCGCAGCGTCCTGCTCAAGACGCTGGGCGTCCCGCTGTTTCAGGAACAGGCGATGAAGCTCGCGGTTGTGGCGGCGGGGTTCACTCCCGGCGAGGCCGACCAGCTCCGACGGGCGATGGCGGCCTGGCGCCGCAAAGGGGGATTGGAACCGTTTCGCCGGAAGCTGGTCGACGGAATGGCGGCGAACGGCTACGACGCGGAGTTTGCCGAGCGGGTCTACAAGCAGATCTGCGGCTTTGGTGAGTACGGGTTTCCGGAGAGCCATGCGGCGAGTTTCGCACTCCTCGTCTACGTGTCGGCCTGGCTGAAACGCTATCACCCGGCGGTATTCACCGCAGCACTACTGAATAGCCAGCCCATGGGCTTTTATGCCCCGGCCCAGCTGATCTCCGATGCCCGGCGGCACGGAGTCGAGGTGCTTCCCCCCGATGTGAATGCCAGTGACTGGGAATGCACGCTGGAGGACGTTTCTGGCTCTCTAGCACCTGCGCTGCGGCTCGGCCTGCGGATGATCTCCGGACTGCCGTACACAGCGGCTGAGCAGATCCTCCGCAGTCGGCAGCAAGGTCCATTTCGGTCAATCGAAGAGTTTCAGTCCCGGACCGGCCTGGCCCGAAGCCTCTGCCAGCATCTGGCCCGGGCGGATGCGTTTGCCTCACTGGGCATCGGTCGCCGGCAAGCTCTGTGGAAGGCGTTGCCGGGACGGGAGTCTGGCCAGTTGTTCCTGCATCTTCCCGATACGGAACCCGCCGCTCCTCTGCCCAAGCTGTCGCCGATGCGTGAGGTCACGGCCGATTACCAGACCATCGGGCTGTCCTTGCGGGCTCATCCGTTTCAGTTCCTGCGAGACCAGGTGGCCTCTCTGGGGGTTGTCCCCGCGAAAGAGCTGGAACAGCTGGCCGACGGTCTGCGGGTCAAAGTCGCAGGTCTGGTCTTACTCCGGCAGCGGCCGGGAACCGCGAAAGGGGTGACGTTCGTCACGCTCGAAGACGAAACCGGGCAGGTCAACCTTGTTGTCTGGCAATCGGTCTGGGATCGCTATCGCCGCGTCGCCCGTTCGGCCTCGGCGATGCTGATCACCGGGCATCTGCAGAAAGCGGAGGGTATCATTCATGTCGTGGCTCAGCGGATCCAGGACCTCTCCGAACAGCTGGAGTCGGTTCCTAGCCGCAGCCGTGATTTTCGATAGTTCCGCGTCGCGGAACGAAGCCGGGAGGCACAGCTCACCATGTGCGGACGATACACACTCCGGACGCTCGCCGCCGAACTGGCCGAGTTCTTCGACCTGTTCCGTGATCCCGTCTGGGCTCCCCGCTACAACATTGCCCCAACACCGTCCGTGCTGGTCGTCCGTCAGGCACTTCACGCCCCACACCGCGAGGCGGTCTCGATGCGCTGGGGGCTCGTTCCCCGTTGGTCGAAGTTGCTGACCGGCCCGCCGCTATTCAATGCCCGGTCCGAAACCGTCGCCGAGAAGCCCTCATTCCGCACTGCGTTCAAGCGCCGCCGCTGCCTGATCCCCGCTGACGGGTTCTATGAATGGCAGGTGATCTCTCCGAAGCAGAAACAACCCCACTACATCACCCTCCGCAGTGGCCGCCCGTTCGCGTTCGCCGGCCTGTGGGAATCCTGGCAGCCGCCCCAAGGCCCCCCGATCGAATCCTGCACAATCCTGACGACCTCCGCCAACACCTTCATGCAGCCCCTCCATGACCGTATGCCCGTGATTCTCTCCCCGGACGAGTACCCCCTCTGGCTCGATCCAGAACTGACCGAGCCAGAGCCACTCCTTTCTGTCTTGGACCAATATTCCACTGAAGAAATGTCAGCTCATCCTGTTTCGACCCTCGTGAACTCGGTACAAAACGACTCGCCAGAACTGATCGTTTCCTTGGAGTAATTTGTTCCCCAATCGCATCGAACAGCCACGAATCTAATAACGTATGAGCTAGCACCCGGCGAGGCCGTACCTCTATCCACCATTACCCGTTCTCGCAAAACGGTAAATAGAAACCGCCTCTTCCATCGACCGAAGTCACTCTCGAAGAGGCGGGCACCAGCTCCGCAATCCATCTCCAGAGCTACACGATGGACATCTTCTCTTAAGCAACGCTTTTCCCCCCGATTCCGGCTGGATCTAGGTCACCCCACCATCCCACCCAACTCCCCATCGAAACTACCTGCGTCCACCGGTCACCGGTACACTGTCGGCTCCCGGACTTGGCGGTCCTCGATACGGCACTGTTGTCTTCTCCGGTTCATTTATGGCCATCAAAGAATCCGATCTCTACTCATCCCTCTGGGCGGTGTGCGACCAGCTCCGGGGCGATCACGATGACACCGAAAGGACACGACTGAAATGAAAGACGCGATGGCAGAATGGTTGAACAAACAGCATAGTTGGTTGCAGGAGGCCGCACATCGAATTCTAACCAAAGGCAAACTGTCACCGGCTGACTTTGCTGATCTGGCGCAGCACCTCAAAAAAAGTGAACCGAAGGCCAATCCACCCCGTACCTATCCCAGTATCGGTAACGGCACGACCAGTCCGTCCGGTCTGCGATTGATTTCAATCGGACCAATTGAGGGAATCGACGCTCTCAATCCGCGCCTGCCGTTGGAATTTGGAACGGGAAATTTCACGGTGATTTACGGTACGAATGGGTCGGGAAAGTCTGGCTATACTCGAATCATCACGAAGGCCTGCGGCAAGCCGCACAGCGTGGACTTGAAATCAAATGTCTACGAAGACTTCCCGACGAAGAGGGAGTGCACTTTCCAATTCCAAATCGACGGAATCAACAAGACTGTGAATTGGCGGGCAGATAGCGAACCCATCAGGGAACTCGATGCGGTGGAGGTTTTTGACACAAACAATGGCCGCATTTATTTGGAGCGGGAAACCGAGTTGTCGTATGAGCCTCCGGAGCTTGCGTTCTTTATCGACATGGTGGAAACGTGTAAGCGAGTCGAGGCAGAGTTAAAAAGGGAGGAAGAAAAGCTGACGAGTCAATTGCCAGAACTCTTTTCAGCATTTGGAAACACAAAGGCAGCGACAGCCTACAAGAGTCTTTCACATGATATCGACAAATCAAAACTGGACGATTTGCTGAGTTGGACCACCGCGAATGAGGCATAGCTTGACACGCTCAGGAACCGGCTGAACGTGCCCGACCCAGCGGAGGCTGCAAAGAAGCGCCGGAATGTGAAGGCACAACTCGACGCGATGCGAGGTACACTTGAATTCGCAACCAAGGCATTAAGCAATGAAGCAGTGGACAAGCTTCGTTTGCTGAAGAACTCGTCAGTTGCAAATCGCAAAGCCGCGACCGAGGGTGCTAATGCCCTCGGAGCCGTGGCGAAACTGAGTGGAATCGGTGGGGACACATGGCGAAGGATGTGGGAAGCTGCGAGGGAGTATTCCACATCGTCGGCCTACACGGACCGTACGTTCCCCCAAGTTGAGAATGAAGCGAGGTGCGTTCTCTGTCATCAGGAGCTCAGTTTAGAAGCACGGCAACGGATGATTGAATTTGAGAGTTTCGTGAGGGGGAAGTTGGAGACAGATGCTCAGATAGCTGAGGATGCGTTCACCTTGGCGATTAAAGATGTCCCCTCCCGCCCGACGGAGATGGCGATACTGACCGCATGCACAGCCTCTGAGTTATCCGATAAGTTGGCCTACGCAGTGGAGACTGGCTGGAGGAATCTGGAATTGCTGCTTGCACCACTCCGCATCGGGACAATTCCAGACGATGCGCCCGCCATTGATGGAAGCGTCGCTGAACTGTTGTCAGAGTTGGACTCCCTTTCGATAGCCGCTGAGGCGACTGCAAAGGTTTTCGACATGGATGTCAAGAATGGTGATCGCCTAAAAGCCCGAAAAGAGCTGGCGGAGTCGGAGGCGAAAAAGTGGGTAACGGAGCAGGCTTCTGCAGTTCGCGCAGAGGTAGAGCGTTTGACGAGACTAGAGGAGTATCATCAATGGAAGCGGAAGACGGTGACGACGGGGGTCTCTCGTAAATCTGGTGAATTGTCGGAAGAGCTGATAACGACCGCGTATATTGATCGGTTTAACCGTGAGCTGAGAAAGCTAGGAGCGGGTAAGATCCAAGTCGAGCTTGTGAAGACTCCGGCCAGATATGGGAAGAACAAACACAGCATCCGTCTCCGGAACGTGGCGAGAGCCGACGCTCAGGTTTCAGAGGTGCTCAGTGAAGGCGAGCGCCGGATTGTGTCGCTGGCCGCTTTTCTCGCCGATGTGACCGGGAACAGATCGAAAAGTCCAATCGTGTTCGACGATCCCATTTCCTCTTTGGATCAAATCTTCGAAGAGAAGGTAATCGCTCGACTTGTGGAGTTGAGCCAGGACCGACAGGTGCTCGTGCTTACGCATCGACTGAGTTTTCTGGGGCTGATGAATGACTTGTCTGAGAGCGGACTCAATGAAGTGCACATCCGACGAGAGCCTTGGGGGACGGGACAACCCGGTGCCATACCAATCTTTGGTAAGAGACCGGACAGGGCGCTGAACCAATTGAAGGACGAGCGAGTTTCCAAGGCCAAGAAAGTTTACGAAAGCGAAGGCTCTGACAGATACTACATCCACGCCAAATCGATCTGCAGCGACTTCCGAATCCTCATCGAGCGACTCGTCGAGACGGTGTTTCTTGCCGACGTCGTGCAGCGTCACCGCCGTGCGGTGAACACGAAGGGTAAGATCGAAAACCTGCTTAAAATCAACGCCGATGATTGCGCCCTGGTCGATGAGATGATGTCCAAGTATTCGTGTTATGAGCACAGCCAGTCGGCCGAAGTCCCAGTTGACGTTCCTGAACCGGATGACTTAGCCTGTGACATCGACCGAATGATTACATGGCACGCAGAGTTCTCAAAACGATCCGCATGAGGGGTTTTCTTGGATAACTTCAGCGATTTGCGCAGATGTCGGGAAAGGGATCGAAATGGCAAGGGTGGGGCGTGATGCACGTCGCCGCGCAGAGAATGATGCGCGAACTCCTCACCGGCAGGACGCGGCTGGTTTCCTCCTCCGGAGCGACGACATGAGCAGCGCCGCACCGGTCCACGATCCCGGAGGGAAGGTCCGTCCCGCGTGGCCCGCCGACTCTCATGTCACCGCTGTCTTCTCCGACTGCCAGCAGTACCGGTACCAGCTGCGCGAGATCTGGGATCCGGCCCGGCCGCTGGTGTTGTGGCTGCTGATGAACCCCAGCGTCGCGTGTCTCGACTACAGCGACCCCACGCTGCGCAAGACCGGCAAGTTCACCCGGGCGTGGGGCTACGGTGGCCAGCTGGTCGGCAACGTCCACGCCTACCGGGCCACCGACAAGACCCGACTGTTACATGTCGCCGATCCCGTCGGCCCGGAGAATGACCGCCTGATCCTCGAAATGGCCGCCGAAGCCCAAACCATCGTCCTCGCCTTCGGCCAGCCCCCCAAAGCCCTCCGCCCCCGCGGGCAGCAGCTGAGTCAGCTGCTCCGCCAGCACCCCGGCCTGAGTTACCTGCGCCTGGCCAAGGACGGGACGCCGGTTCACCCGCTGTACCTGCCGGACTCGCTGAAGCCGGTGAGGTATGAGATAAAGGGGACTCGGACGAGACGTGTGACGGACAGGAAAGGGCAGGGATGAAGCCGCTGCGGATCTTTATCAGCAGTGTTCAGAAGGAGCTGTCGGCTGAGCGGGCCGCGCTGCGTGACTACCTGCGCGATGATCCGCTGCTGCGACGGTTCTTTGAGCCGTTTCTATTTGAGGATCTGCCTGCTGCCGATCGCCGGGCAGACCAGGCCTATCTCGATGAGGTGCAGCGCTGTGATCTGTACCTGGGGCTGTTCGGGAACGAGTACGGATATGAAGACGGCGAGGGAGTCTCGCCCACTGAGCGGGAATTCCTGTACGCCACGGAGCTGGGGAAGACGCGGCTGATCTATGTCCGCGGAGCCGATGACAAAGAAAAGCATCCCAAGATGCGGGCGCTGATCCGACAGGCGGGGAACGAACTGATCCGCCGCCGGTTCACCGATCCCGCCACGTTGCTCCCCGCCGTGTATGCCTCGCTGGTGGCGTATCTGGAAGAGCATCAGCTGATTCTGAACGGCCCGTTTGACGGGGCGGTGTGCCGCGGGGCGACGCTGAAGGATCTCGATGAGGCGGGGATGAAGGCGTTTATACGGGACGCACGGGCCTCGCGCGGATTTCCGCTCCGGGAATCGGCCACGGGGAAAGAGCTGCTGACGCATCTGAATCTGCTGGATGAAGGCCACCCGTCGCACGCTGCGGTACTGCTGTTCGGGAAGTCGCCGCAGCAGTTCCTGAACTCTTCCGAGGTGAAGTGTGCCCATTTCCACGGGACCGAGGTCGCCAAGCCGATCCCGTCGTATCAGGTCTATCGGGGGACGGTCTTCTCGCTGGTGGATCAGGCGGTCGACTTCGTGATGTCGAAGCTGGCCCTGCAGGTGGGAACGCGGGCTGCAGGGGCACAGGCTCCCGTGACTTATGAGATTCCGCGTGAGGTGATTGCCGAGGGGATCGTCAACGCGGTGGCTCACCGTGATTATGCAGCTACGGGCAGCGTGCAGGTGATGCTGTTCGCTGACCGGCTGGAAGTGTGGAACCCCGGACGGCTGCCTTCGTCGCTGACTCTGGCCAATCTGCGGAAACCACATGGCTCCGTCCCGCACAACCCGCTGCTGGCGGAGCCGCTGTATCTGACGCAGTACATCGAGCGGATGGGCACGGGAACGGGGGACATGATCCGACGCTGCCGGGAGGCGGGACTGAAACCGCCGAAGTTTGAAATCGACGATGGTTTTCGCCTGACCATCTGGAGGACAGCCGCAACGGCCCGGACTCTGACTCCCGAGAAAATGTCGGGGAAAATGTCGGGGAAAATGTCGGGGAAAAAGTCGGGGAAAATGTCGGGGAAAATCGTGCAGCTGAACCGGGAAAAACCAGAGATCACGATCCCGGAACTGGCGAAGCGGCTGAAGCGGGCGGAGCGGACGATCGAGCGTCTGCTGGGAGAGCTGAAGGCGGCCGAGATCATCGGACGCATTGGTCCAGCCAAGGGCGGACACTGGGAGGTCTTGTAATCGGAGTGGCGGTGTCCTGACTGTCGCGAGTGACCTTCTCCGGTTAGTCGCGAACCGTGCGGATCTCTCGCGGAAGATACTCGCGTTGCCTCCAGACACGATAGATCCCCTTGGGCAAAGAGATGGGACCATGTTCCTGATGAATGAGAGTTGCCGAGTCACTTGTGACCGACCGAAACATCCCGGAAGTAGACTGGTAAAGATGAGCTGCATCCCGCTCTGCGATTCGGTGCGAATGCCCCGTCAATTCCCCTTCCGCCAAAACCAGATGAACGAGAGGGCGCGCGTTCTCGGGAATTTCGGTCGCCGATTGAACTAATAAATCTCCGTGGCGAAAGAGTGGCATAGGAGTTCTCGCAAGGCGGAAGATGTTTGTGAGCCCTGATACTAACTGGCGGTGTCAGATCTGGTAAAGACAACCTCGTCCGCCTTCAGAGTCATTCACTTCAGGCTGTGAAAATCGTATACCCGGTAACCCCATCGATCGTGTTGACCCGCCGAACGGGACAGTAGAGTATTACGCTTATACCAGCTGTCTGCAATTCATTCAGACGCATGGACCCTGGAAGGTGTTATGTCGACGACCGACCGAGTCAGACCATTCTTCGAGCAGCTATTCTCTCACGGAGTTGTCCGCGTGGAAGGCGCTGAACTCTTGAGAGAGGAAGAACTGGACTCTGCCGTTGAATGGATCTTGCGAAGTGAGTTGCAGACACTTGAACACTGGCCAGCCACTCCACCGGATGTTGACCGCCTGGCTTTAAAGTGGGCGACACACCAATTTGTTACGGCGGCACAATTGACGGTCTATCGCCAGCTGGGGGCGATTGAAATCGAGAGGCGGCTGGAGCCGGAGTTCTCAGCGCGGAATGACGATGCGTCAACGGCATACTCCGTGGATGTGGTCTTTCGTTATCTGCCAGATCTCTTCCGAATCGTGAAGGGCATGAACCCGGACGATCCTCTCGTGTCGGTACTACGAAGATGGGGGGAGAGATGGCCGCTCTCTTCGGTGGGCATTATGGGATTGTCCGAGTTAAATATTGAACCCATCTTAACGAACCGATGTCTCTCTCTGATGTACGTTGACCGGATTGTTGAAGCGGAGGCCACCGACAGGTTGAATCACCCGCAAGTCAGAGAACTCGTCAGAGAGGCGATTGGGGCCTTTCCAGAATTGAGCCCTAATTTGTATCGTTGGATGACAACTGCTGACGCAACGAAAGAGCGAGCTGAACATGGCTGAGGAGTCCGTCGCACGATGTGTGGAACTCTCAAACCGTCTGGTCGAGCGGGTGCTGGCCCCCATCAAGGCGAGTTTTGTCGGTAAGGACAACATCGTCGATCTGATGGGTGTCTGTCTGGTGGGACGCGAGCACCTGTTCCTGTTCGGTCCTCCGGGGACAGCCAAAAGTGCTCTGGTCAATGAACTTGGTCGACGCATCGACGGCCAGGTCTTCGACTACTTGTTAACTCGATTTACGGAGCCGAACGAGCTGTTTGGTCCGTTCGATATTCGTAAGCTGAGGGAAGGCGAACTCGTCACGAATACCGAGGGGATGTTGCCGGAAGCGTCGCTCGTGTTTCTCGATGAGTTACTGAACGCGAATAGTGCCATCCTGAACAGCTTGCTGATGACGCTGAACGAGCGAGTCTTTCGCCGGGGGCGAGAGACCCGTCCGCTCCCGATGTTGATGGCCGTCGGTGCAAGTAACCATCTGCCGGAAGAAGATGCCTTACGTGCATTGTTTGACCGGTTTCTGGTGCGAGTCCGTTGTGACAATGTCTCGCAGGAACAGCTTTCGTCCGTTCTTCACGCCGGCTGGAGACTGGAGAGTCGCGGGGACGATCTGACCGAAGGGATGTCAACGGACGAGATTCTTTCACTGCAACGGATGGTGCGTGCCGTGAATGTCGAGCAGGTCTTGCCCGTCTATATCGAGCTGATTCACCGATTGCGACACGCGGGGATCGAGATTTCTGATCGAAGGGCTGTGAAGTTTCAGCGTCTGATTGCTGCCAGTGCGGTGCTGTGTGGGCGTATGCATGCCGAGTCGTCGGACCTATGGGTCCTGCGTCATACATGGGATACAGAGGACCAGGAGGAGATTATCCGAACCTTGGTTCAACAGGTGATCGACACGCCTGCATCTCACGAAACCGGGCCTAGGCATCCGCAATCCAGCGGAGAGGATAAGCCCGATGCCGAAGCTCTGGCGAGTGATCTCGTTCGTATCAAAGAGCGTCT
>CANJZR010000097.1 GCA_947479075.1 Planctomycetaceae bacterium | reverse complement strand
CGTCACAACCGGAGCTCTAATCAGTGACGTGGACTCGATCAATTTCGATACGGGCAAGCTGATTGTCCGAGTTCTGGTGAACGCCCATGCGAGCGATCGGATTGGGATTCGTCATCAAGGCACGAATCCTGGACAGATCGGGATCAGTGGGTCCGACGTGACCTACGGCGGCGCGGTGATCGGCACGTTCGCGGGAACGACCGCTCTGACGGTCACGCTGAATGCGAATGCAGACTCCGCGTCTGTTCAGGCCCTGCTGCGAAGTATCACATTCCAGAACATCTCTCAGGCACCATCGACCCTGACTCGAACACTCTCTGCGACCTTGAGCGATGGGGATGGCGGCACGAGTCTGGCGGTCACGAAGACGGTTGCTGTGGCAGCCCTGAATGACGATCCGGTCATTGGAGCTTTTGACACCACGATCACATATGTCGAAAACGCCGTTCCACTTCTGTTGGACACGAACGCGACGGTGGTCGATCCCGACCTGAAAGACTTTGACGGCGGGGTTCTGACGGTGTCACTCACCGTGAATGGCCATGCGAATGATCGCTTGGCGATCCGGAATCAGGGAACCGGAGCCGGGCTGATCGGCGTCAACCTGGGATCCGTGACGTACGGTGGAGTGGCAATCGGGACCTTCACCGGAGGCACTTCGGGAACGGACCCGCTGCGAATCACATTCAACGCCGCTGCGAGTTCATTGGCAGTCCAAGCCCTGGTCCGAAATCTGACCTTTAGTAACACATCCGAGAGTCCCGCGACACTTCCTCGTACGGTTCAGCTGCAGCTGACGGACGGAGACGGTGGAACCAGCACAGCGGTGACGAAGTCGATCAACGTGACTTCGATCGACGACGCTCCTGTTGTGGCTGGATTTAATGATTCGGTCGCCTATTTCATTCAGGGTACGCCAGTCATTTTGGATTTCGATACGACGATCACCGATGTCGATTCGACGAATTTTGAAACAGGAAGCCTGACAGTCAGTCTGACCACAAACGTGCAGGCTACGGACAGGCTTTCCATCGCCAGTATTGGTAACGATCCGGGGCAGATTCGTACGGCTGTGAGTGCCGAGAGCGGCAGTGTCATGAATGTTTTCTATGAAGGTGTTTTGATCGGGTCGTATTCGACTGCATCGACAACGACTCTGAAGGTGACACTGAATGCGAATTCCAGCAGCGCAGCTGCCGGGGCGCTGCTGCGACGAGTGACATTTCACAGCACTTCCGTGACGCCGTCCAATGCGGTGCGGACCGTGCAAGTGACGGTAAATGATGGAGACGGGAAATCCAGTCTGGTTGCTGCCAAGACGATCTCCATCAACACCCCGGTGACTCCAACAGGGGTCTGGACCGACGGAAGTCCGACTGCAAACTTGACCTCCAATCATGTTCTGGGCGCGGCCACTCGGCTGTCAAATGGAACAGTGATCGTCGCTGGTGGGCTTACTGGTGTCTCCGCAATCAAGACGGCAGAGGTCTACAACCCGATTACGAAAACTTGGTCAACCACAGGGTTGCTGGGCACAGCCCGGTGGTCTCTAGACGCCATCACTCTGGATAATGGGAAAGCCCTGTTCGCTGGCGGTGCCAGTGCATTCAGCGCATCGGCAGCTCTGGCGAGCGCGGAACTTTACGACCCCGCCACCGGTACGTTCTCACCGACGACCAATGATCTCTCAGTCGGACGCCAGGGTTTTGGGATCAGCCGACTCAACAACGGCCGGATCCTGATTACGGGCGGGAACGCCACCGGCAACAATCTTAATGGCACAGGCGTCACTGCGGTCGATATTTACGACCCGGTCACCAATTCATTCAGCCCCGCTGCTCCTTTGCATTCCGGCCGCGCGCTCCACGCTCAGGTCACGCTGAGTGACGGACGAGTGCTCGTGATTGGCGGTGCTCAGCGAGATGCCGAATTGTGTGACCCCGTCACCAACACTTGGTCAGTTTCTGCAAACCTGCTGCCAACAACTTTGAAGGACATGAAGGCGTTTGAACTGTACAACGGCCGAGTCTTCATCGCAGCCGGGCAGAATATCGTGGACGGTGTCACGACGGATGCCACCTGGTTCTTTGATGTTGGCACTATGCAGTTCACCCCGGGGCCCAGTATGGCCGGGTTCAATTCTGCTGTCTCTGGACCGCAGGTCGGTGCGAGTGACTACTCGGCATTTGATCTATTCCCGGTCGGACATCCACTACGTGGACGGTATCTGCTGTTCGTCGGTGGGGAGCATGATCCGCTGGCTGGCCCCGATGTGGAATTGAATTCTGCATCCATTTTCGACGCACAGCAGAATCGCTTTTTTAACGTGGGGCCTATGCCGTTTACTCACGATGACCACACGGAGTCACTGCTGCAGATCAATGCTGCTGGAAATCCGGAAGTTCTCGTGTTTGGAGGCGGGCAAACTCAACGCACTAGTCGGTTCGAATTCTTGATTTCATCCCTGGGGTGACACCTCCAACGTGAAAACGATGCGGGTTGATCTGGGAGTGCCTGAACGGAGAGGTTCGGTTGTCGATCTCCGCATGCAGCTTGTAAAGCACCAGCTGCTGAGAACTGACCGAACCGCGAGCCACCACTTCCTGGCCAATCAACGAAGAAATATCCGCAAACACGTACTCAATAATCCCCAGACATCCCAGCGCGACCTCGGTCGGAGCCGTCACACAGGTGCCCATTAACGCGGCGTTGAACGCCCGTGTCGGGGTTCTCTCTCGTTGTACTGACTGCCTGCGATGTGACTCCCAGTGTGCTGAGAAAGCGAAGAAACGTCCGGTCATGTGCCAGCCGAGGGTCGAACGCTATAGAGTTCTTTTCACCTTCATCCGCGAGGCCATGTTCATCGGCGAGGTTGTGGATGAGAGCGGCTCTGGCATCGGAACCGTAAGACGAGGAGACATCACAACAGCTCCGAGCCTCACTGATCAGTCACAGTCACGTCGTCCTCTTTGCCGCCCTGCGCCCCCCTATTGAATCAAGTGTTGACCGAGCCCACAACCACTCTGATTGATGCGGCGAAAAAGGTTGTCACACTTCGACTGATGCGTGAGCGTCACCTGTCCCTGCAGTCCCTCAAGCACGCTGGCGTATTTGTGGTCGATGTGGAGCCGCAACAACTGACCGTACCACTCATCAACCAGGTGATCACGCTCCGTGAGCAGACACTCTGAGTATTGCTTCGCGCCCTGCTTCTCCGCCTGCCGTCCCGAACCGATCCCATTTCCGGCCTCACCCGGAACCATACCGCTTAATCCCTCGATACCCCACGCCGCCCTTCTCTCTAAGGAATGTGCCCCAGTTTTCAATCGGGCTTAACAAATCCTTCATTCGAACTCTTGGGTGACGCGGACCTTGCGGGTTGTTTGTCAGCCTATAGCTGTCCCACGTCCACATCGTCTAATAAACGGCCGGTTGATTGGAGGGCGCGTGCTGGCTAAGCTGGAGTGGTAGCGGCGATACGCCTCCGATGGTCAACTGATTTCCAGGAGTGTGGTTATTCTTCACTCTGAAAGCTGGTCTCATGTCGATCAAGAACAGCGCACATTTCTTGAACTGAATATTGGTGCTGATGCGATCGGGTGTGACGTTCGATTCACCCACCCCTATCGACTTGCCTTGCGAATACCTCCAGTCGTTTTCTTGATTCCCTCGGGAGTCATTCTGCACCACGAAAGAGACCGGAAAGATCATGACCGAGCCAATTGATTCTCCAGCCTCCCCTGAAAAAGAACCGGTCTCGGGTAAACTCGCAACTGATAACTCAGAGGGTAAGGTGATACCGGGGGCTCCCACAGGAGGTGTGTCAGCGCGTCCTCCCGTTCGGCGTATGGGGCCACGTTCTCCGGGAGGTTCCGTGCCTCGCGACATCCCGGAAGTCCTGGAGTCTGGATGGGCCACTGCGGCTTTCCTGCTGGTGGTCCTCTCTGTCTTTGCGGGTCTGTTCGGATTGTGCGTGTGGGGTATTGTCGAATTCCAAGGATATCGCTCGGAGTCAGACCAGAGGTCGCTCATCGATAGGACAGAGTTCACCTTACCCGCGATGACGTACGATCATGCCTTCACATTGTTGAATGGTCTAAGGCCTCTGGAAACTGACGACGAACGCAGCCAGGACCTGACTGCAGGTTTTGCCAAAGGCGAACTCGGGACGGACGAGGCCACTAGCAAAGAGCTCACCCAACTGTTGCAGCGAGTGGCTCGAGCAAACGGTTCGGATCCCATCCACCGATACCTCAGTCGGCCGCATTTGATTCGCAGGATACTGCCCATCGTCCCGGATGAGTTGTGCTCTGATTTTGCGTTGGATCCAGAACGAATCATGGGAATTGGCTACGAGGATCCCGTTGTCATACTCGTACGGGTTCGCCATTGGGAGACTGGACATGCTGACGAAGTAGGGCGGGTTGTCTACGCGTACCTCCGTGCTTCGCCGGATGGAGACGCACTGCCGTTTCGTTTTTGGGTGGTTCGCGAATCAGACGGGTGGCATTGCGTCGATTACGAGTTGACGTTCTACGGAGTGTCTTCTGGAGAAATGGCAGCCCTCAAAGTCTGCACCATGATTTGTCCTGGCGACAAGAGCATGGAAGTCCTTCAACGAATCAGCGATTGGGTTGACCCCAAGAACGTCCAGGATCCCCAGAAGGACCTCGACTGGATCGTCTCTAACATCCGTCAGCTGCCGGCTGCTCTTCGCGACTGGAATATGATGCTGTCCTTGCAGAGCCTACGTGAGGCGGGGCTCAAAGATGAACTGTATTATCAGGGTATGGCAGGACTCTCTTTTTCAACCCGCTGTATAATTCGAGGAAACGTGGTTGCCACTTCGCATTCGGCTAACGGTCGTTGGGAGGAGTGCCTGAAAGAATGTGACTCATTTCGGAATCGATTTGGTGAGACCAGCCCAACAGTCACTCTCGCTCGTGCAAACGCCCTACTGGCGTTAGAACGTTTTGATGATGCCGTTCTAGATCTGGAGATTATTTCACAGCGGCTCCCCACGGAAGAATCCGTGATTCCCTGTCTGGCTCTGGCATGTCCCCCTGGAGATATCACTCCTCTGATCTCAGCTGTGTTGCGGCATCCGAAGTCCGGGGATGCGATCCGACAAGGCTACTATGCCCTTTCCGCCTCTCGTGGCACCAATAGCCTGAAGCAATTCGTCGAAGCCCTGTCTCGGGACAACCGCTTCCGTGCGGATACTGCGAGGCTCAGTAGCTGGCTGGCGCTCGGGGAGAATGACTCCAATACCGCTCTGGAATCGATGCGTAAGGCGTTCGAATTGTCAGATAAGACAAGGCGTGATGAATTTCGTAGCGATCTGTTCTATTTGATGCTCTCGCACGGTCAGGCTGCACAGGCGTGCGGGCTTTTTAATGACGATGCGAGTCTCGTTGCCATCTTAATAGAGGCTCTGAAGGAGGAGTCCTGGCCGGAGGTAAACGAACAGATTGAGCAACTGGTCGAGGTCTTGAAGCGAGTTGTTACATCGCGACCGCAGGATTACGAAGCATGGTTTCTCCTCGGTCATGCCCAGACTTCACTGAAAAAATGGGATGATGCTCTGATAGCCTTTGCTCAGTCCCTTCAGGTGCAGCCACTCGAGAAAGCCGGCACTCCAGATCAATCGTCCTTGGAACTCGAACGGCAGAAGCTGGCATACTACGACAGAATTCTGGCCCTGCGGTCAGCGAGTCGCTGGAACGATCTGGAACAGGTCATGGAGAGGGATGGCGAGGTGGCTGAGTACTTGGCGTCAACTTTAGGGTGGATGTCACAAGACGACTTTATTGCCTGGATGAAGCGTTTTGCGGAGCAGCACGAACAGGCCTCTGTTTCCTTGAACCTCCAGTCAAAGCTGGCTGAACAGGCGGAGGACTGGAGCACTGCACGGAAGCATCTGGCGACACTCATCCAGCGAGAGAAAGATGAAGACAAGAAAGGTCGACTCCGCAGTCGGTTGGCTGTCGCCATTATTCAAGATCCGAATTTGGATGAAGCCGTGAATGATCTGAAGACCTCCAAAGTCCTCGACATTGCCGGGCAGATCTTGTTGCAGGATTCTGACTCGCAGCGATTACCCCGTTTTATCGCCGCGGTGAAGGACTCCCGCGCCCCTCGTGGAATCCGCAGTCGGCTTCCCTATTGGGAAGCTCAAGGTTGGGCTCAGATTGGTCGCTTTCATGAACTTAGCTCTCCGGCGATCACCAAAGCTCTGGCCAAGTCTGCCCGGGATGATGTCGATGCGACTCGATCTCTCATTCGTAGATGGGACGGTCAGACTCCTGGTTTGGAACCCGTGACGATCAAGACGGTGTCTGCGACGGCAGAGGACAATGACCAGGACCGAACAAAGCTTGCGGTCGCTGTACGGCGTGCGGATCTCGCCACTCTTCAGAATCTATTATCGGACCGCCAGTACCATGAGTTGTTACAGCAACTGTACCATCAACCAGCATATGCGGCACTCTGGTCTGACGAGTTTCGCTCTATTCGCGAATTGGCCCCGCCTCGCTTGGCCTCGTCGTACCGATCAGGTCAAGTCGTTGTACTGCAATCCGGGGATGCTCCCGATCAAGCCGCGTGGGAGGCAAAACTGAATGATCTCTCCGGTATCCTTGGGAGGACAATCGAACCTGTTCCACTCCATGTGATAACGGAAAGCCCCGCCCGGCAGGCGCACCGAATACGAGCAGGAGATCAAGAGTGCTTTGTGGCGATCGGAATCGACCAGGCTCGTGAGTTTGAATTGAACACGTCTTACTCCCGTTTAACGCCGGAGCAACAAACACTGCTTAACAGCCATCGATGGTGGATTCAGGTATGGCCAGCCCGGTCAGATTCCTCGATTGATCATTTATGGAGTGAGGCTGTGGCAGCTGGGCTGATCAGCGAGCGGACGATCGCGATCTATCTCGGCGATGAACTCAAAGCGCTCGTCGAGAAAGGGACCGAACAATTTCGATTGGCAGCCTTGGAAATTCACCGATTTTCCCAAAGTCACCTTCCCTGGAGTGATCTCGACCGACAGAAGTTGCAGCAGACTTCGGGGGTGATTGAGAATCTCTGGTGGCGTGGTCCGGAGCAAGCGATTTCCAAAACCGACATCCGCTTGGAGGAATCGATATCGTTATTCGAACAATACCGAAGTTGTCTGTCAGACCAGGTCGTTCGTGCGGTTGTTCAAGAATCAGTGGAATGGTTTACTGACCGTCTGGAGGTCGATGTAGAACGGTGCATCATCGATGGAGGGGGGATTGAGGAAATACGATGCCGTGTGGTCACCCCCTCTCCACTTTACCCCCGGCTTTCCGCAGGGGAGCCGATCTTGGTACCTCAATATCGATTAAACGGCTCAAACACCGTCTCTCGACTGGCAGTTCGACAAGCGAATTGACGGTAGTCCGACGCATTTGCTTACAAATGAAAGCATCAGGGGATGTCAAACCCGGTTAAGAACGGCGACGCTTTCCGGGGAAAAAGCCGGGTTGTAATGGCAGTGCACATACGACCAGATCAGTGAAATTGGCAGCGCACATGAGTGCAGTTAGATGAAGTTGGGAGATGGGGCGCAGCCCCTTATCACCGGCTTTGTGGACGTGCCTTGAAGTGCGAAGAGGCGTATGGCAAAGAGATTCCTCGGCAGGTCCTGGTGAACGGGCTGAGTGAGTCAGCAGCGTGCGAGAAGTACAAGCTGGGCTGATCACGCGTCAAAGCTGTCTGTTTGCAGACGAGCAAGCGTCAGCTGTCTGCAATGCTCCAGAGTTCCATAGAAGCACCAGGCCCAAAAGGGATGAGCGCGAGCTGATTGCGTTTATTTGTCGGTAGCACCATCCGGATTCCGCTTCTGGGATGTTCAGCATCACCAGCGCGAGGAATTGCTCCCTGAAACACCACATTGGACTGGCTCGCAGAGTAAACCATGAAATACCCACCCGACTCGCCACAGGGGCTGAATAGAACCGCACGCCCATCATCCAGGATGCAACCGGTCAGTCCTTCGGTCTCTTCTTCGATTGAAGTCATTTCGAATTGTTTGACAGCCGGAGAGAGGAAATTTGCTCCCGACTCATGAGTGACCAGAATCCGTTCCCGGGAGTGAGGGCGAGAGCCGGAGATGCCGGTAATTCGGCTGGGTAACTGGACTGATTGTCGTTGGCCTGTTTCGCTGATGCGATACAGGGTTGAGCCGAACCCCACATAAACATCGCGAGGGCGTACGTGGATCACTGGCGGAAACTCCAAATCGGCTTGCGGGCGATCCAGGTCATCCAGTTGGTAGGTCGCCACAGTGAGGCCGTTGCGGTCGTACTGGGTCACCTGCCCGTCCATGTCACAGGTGAATGAATGGGCGCTGTTGCAGCCCAAGGCGACGGAATCCTTGTGAATCCACGGAGGTGACTCTGCACTGACCGAGCGAGGAAAGTCGTCCGTGGCTGGAAATAGACGCGGCGGAAGTGGAGGACATCCGTGTTGAGCGATTCTGAGGCTGAGGCCGTTTTGGATGTCACAGAACAGCATGACCGGGAGTCGGGAATCACCGACACCGCGCCCCGACCAGGACACGCCCTGAGCAACAGGACCAACTCCGCTCCATGCCCCCCTCATGAGCAACAATTTCTGTTGCGAGTCGTGTCCCACGAGATAGAAATGAGAACCTACCGATTCACCATTCAGCCACGTGTAGCCGTCTGGAAGCGAAATACTCGAATCATTCTGTCCTTTCAGGCTGTTGGCAGACTTCGTGCGGATTGGGACAGTTGTCTTTGCAGGCGGATTCAATCGACCAAATCGCAGGCAGTCGCGTCTGAGCAACACATCGTCTTTCGCGAGTGATGAAATCTCTCGCAGGATGTCGGGCGAGTTCGGTGATTTCACCAGGACTTCAGCCCCCAGGACGCGAGTCGTATCTGCGGCTTTCGCTCCGACTGTCCGGTCCAAATGCGAAACGGCCACCTGCGAGAGGGTACTCACAAGATCACTGCGTATTCGCATCGAGATCGACAGCTTCCCCAACTCTTGAATCTTCTGGAGTGCCCGATCCTGAAGCCCCAGCGTACTCGTCATCGCGAAGAATCGTTCCAGGCACTGCTGAGCCTGAAGGCTCTCGGGCCATCCCATCTCCAATACACTGAGCGCCGATTCCGAGTCATGCAAACGCTGCTCCAGCAAGCTGGCGGCTCCGAGACGGTCGTTGGCCAGCATCCGTTCGTCTACGGCCAAGAGAAACGCAGCCCGTGATTCATCGGCACATTGCAGGCGTTCATACAACTCGCCGACCTTGATGTGTTGCTTGAGCTCCTGGTAGATCTCAATGGCGTCCGATAGCAACCCACCCCGTTCAAAACAACGTGCGGCATCGCTGGGGCGTTTGAGTTTCTCGCGATAGACAGCTGCGGCCTCGTGGTAAAAGTGCCCCTGCTCCAGGGCAGCAGCTGCGGCCAGATGGTCACCGAGCAAGGCGGCGTAGATATAGGCGGCTCGCCGATATCGTCCGAGCCGTGTCTCGCGCAGGGCCGCCTCCCGGTAACTGTCCCGGAGCTGGAATTGCAATGACGCCCCGATTTGCCAGGTGTCAACAGGCCCACCCCCGGACGATCCAAGGTTGAAGTCGACACTCCGCTGGGTGAGTCGATAGCCCGGGTCAGCCTGGCCCCGCCCCTCGACATCTGACATGGGCAGAGCGTACTTCAATCCCTCATCGGGATCATTCTTCAGCTTGTCGAGCAATCGCTGAATCTCACGTTCTCGCTCTTGCATCAGGTGAGGCAGCTTTGATGCCACACGATCCAGCCAGGAGACAACCCTGGTCATGAACTCCGACCCGTTTGGACTTCGCGGAATCAACCCCGACACCCAGCCCGCAAGCAGCGCAAATGGCAACAGCGGCGCGGCGGCAACCATCGTCCAGTTGAATCGCGATGGTTCGCGAGGGCTTCTGGGAAGAGTTCCAAGCCGATCGGATTGCGAACCGATCTCCTCATTTCCCTGCCGCATCAGCTCGTCGACTTTCTGTG
>CANJZR010000096.1 GCA_947479075.1 Planctomycetaceae bacterium | reverse complement strand
TCACTCTCATCCGGTTTGCCCGCGACAATCACGGGGCCGCCATCGCCACCAGTGTTCATCAACGCCACGGTGTCGAGGCGGAGATTCCCCTTCTGCTGCAGCACACCGTGACAGGCAAAGCATCGATCTTTGAGGACCGGTTTGATGTCCTTCAAATAGTTGGCGACCGGCGTGGGCGTCGTTGTGTCGTCTGCAATCAGTTGGACGTTCGCCACGACACAGAAGACACACCCCCATAGTCCACCGAGAATCCAGCGTTGGCCAGGATGCTGAAACGGGGATCTCATCAGGTGGCTCCTGGAGGATCAGGCGTCCGGACACACGCCAGCGTGCTGTGGACGGGCCGAAGGAATCGCCTGATTACGAGTACCTGATCATATCAAATCAATGTCACCTGATGCATTGGAGCAAGCAACGGCAAGTCGAAAAATGATCTGAAAACAACGTGGGGATTTCTTCGGATCTCCCGCTGTCTAATGACTACGGGCTCCTGAGTCGCTCAGGCGAATCTCTCGTTCGACATCTTCCATCGACTGGTCGTAATCGACAGGCAGGGGTGGAAAATCATCCTCATTGAGATGTTCGGCGATGCTCAACACTTCGGTGTGGTCTTCGGGTCTGACTGGCATTTCACCAGGTCCAAGAAAGACCTTGAAGCGGATATTTGCAAAGGTGAGTTCATCACCGGGGAGCAAGGCACCGCGAGTCACTCGCTGGCCATTCACCTTGGTCCCGTTTGTACTACCAAGGTCGCGAACAAAGAGCAGACCATCGGTGCGGGCGATCGCACAGTGCAGCTTGGAGATGCTGGGATGCTCCAATGCGATGTCACACTCCCCCCCCTTCCGCCCCACCAGAGTCACCTCGCGGATGATCAGGAGAGCCGGCGAGCCATCCAACGGGATGAGCTTCGCGATCATGTGGGAACCTGAAGTCGACTCGACTGGGAGAGTAGGAGGAGTACCCGCAGAGAAGTGATCCTCGCAGTTACGCCCCAACGGCAATCACACGCCTCACCGCACAAACAACTTGCTCGGTGGTGATTGATCGCCAATGAACGTGCTTCGAGAACTCCTCACAGAGAATTTTTCGCCGCAGCACAACTCGGGTCAATTGGAAGTTCGTCCCGCTCCGGAAGTTACTGGGAGAAAATCCCTCAAACTCCGGGAGAATCGGCACGCCGGGCAGGCCCAGCATGCCGCAAGACTCCTTCACCCCTCACATCAGTTCTTATCGGAAATCTCCGGGATTACCGAACATTCCGCTCTGTCCGGAACGTCCCGTCCCCCCCTTGAGATCACCGCGACGCTTCCGCTCGTAGGCTTCCACGGGTGGCGGCGCCGATTCAGAAGCCCGGTTCGCGTCAGGATTCTCTTTCAGTGCCTTCGTCGAGAGACTGACTCGCTTGCGTGCGGACTCCACTTCCAGCACCTGGACATCGACCGTCTGGCCCACGCTCAGGATATCTTCCACTCGCTTCACCCGCTTGTGATCGAGTTCGCTGATGTGAACCAGCCCCTCAATGCCAGGTTCCAGTTCGATGAAAGCACCGAACGGCTCGACACGGGTCACGCGACCACTGACGGTCTTGCCCTTCGCATACTTGTCTTCCGCGTTCAGCCAGGGATTGCCCGACAACTGTCGCATGCCCAGACTGATCTTCCCAGTCTCGGGGTCAATGGTCAGGACCTTCACCTCGACCGACTGGCCGTCCGACAGCACTTCGTTCGGGTGTTTGATCCGGGTCCAGCTGATCTGACCGACATGGAGGAATCCGTCCATGCCGCCGAGGTCGATGAACGCTCCGAACTCTTTCAGCGTCTTCACCCGGCCCGTCAGGGTCTGGCCCACCTGCAGTGTCTTCATCAGCTCTTCGCGAACACTCTCTCGCTCTTCAGCGATCAGTGCTCGACGGCTGACGACCAGGCGACGACGGGCAGGATTGACTTCCGTGATGCGGACGCGGAACTTCTGACCGACAAACCCATCGAGGTTCGCCACAAAGCCCATGTCGGCCTGGCTGGCGGGCATGAAACCGCGAATCGAACTGACGGTGACATCGAGGCCACCTTTGTTCGTCTTGGTCACCATGCACTCGACATCCATGCCGACCTGCAGGGCGTCCCAGTCGCCGGAGATCTTGTTCGTACTGCGTGGCAGATTGCAGGTGATCAGACCAGCTGCGTCGTCCACCTTGGAAATAATGACATCAATGGGCTCACCGACGACTGGAGGTCGCTTGGGTGAGAATTGACGCAGGCTGACCACACCGGGGATCCGCTGCTTGATGTCGATGAAGACATCGTCAGCATGCACGGACTGGATTGTACCGGATACCTTCGTGCCCTGTGACAGGCCGATATCCTCAGCCGCCTTACCAGCCTGCGGTGCAGGAGAAATCTCAGCGATCGCTGACGCGACCTCTCCACTTTGGAGAGCGGCGTTCAGTTCCGCTTCAAGATCGCCTTCGAGAGCTTCCGTGCGAGGAATCTCGACGGGGGCAGTGCGCTGCGGGGCAGATTCGACCTTGGTCTTCTGCTCGCGGGCGACTTGCTCCTCGACCTGCTTGTCCACATCCACTCGCGAACTCTCTCCGGGGTTCAACGAAGGAACCGCTTTGAATTGCGAGGGATCGGCCGCAGGATTCAGCCGAACTCGCGATGCCGCGGGTTCAGTTGCGTCGGCGTCTCCCGAGGATGCGACGGGAGCAGGGCCCCCCTCGGCGGCGGGAGCGGGAGGGACTACATCCTGTACCGGGATTTGTTCAGGTACCGAAGTCGATCCTTGATTCGGCAGATGTTCCGTAGACATCCAGTGATTCCGTGACATCAACAGTAATGAGAGGAGAGTAGAAACAGTTCATCAACCGTTTCCGATGTGGCCTTGATTGTAACGTGAAATTCCCACTCCAGAAAATCCCGCAAAGCCAGATTCTGGAAACATTCAATAAGCCGTGTCGCCGGAAAAATCGCTCACTCGTGGCCGATTTTGACACTTTGGATGCCAACGAGGGCACGTTATCGACCTTGTCCGTGGAGACAGATTGATTCGCAAGCGAGGTTGTCGATCAGACCTTGTGGTAGTCGCGATACCATTTCACGAAGCGCTCGATGCCGACCTCAATCGGCGTTGCCGGCTTGAATCCGACATCGCGAATGAGGTCGTCCACATTGGCGTAAGTCGCAGGAACATCGCCCATTTGCATCGGCAGCATGTTCTTCACAGCTGTCATGCCCAGGCACTTTTCGAGCGTCTCAATCAGATACATCAGTTCAACGGGTTCGTTGTTGCCGATGTTGTAGACCCGATAGGGGCCCCCACCGGTTCCGGGGTCGGGGTGGGCTCCGGTCCAGTCGGGATTCGGCTGTGCGGTGTGGTCACTGGTCCGGATGACTCCCTCGACGATGTCATCAATATAGGTAAAGTCGCGACGCATCTTGCCATGGTTGAAGACATCGATCGGTCGGCCTTCGAGGATTGCTTTCGTGAACAGGAACAGCGCCATGTCGGGCCGCCCCCACGGTCCATAGACCGTGAAGAATCGCAGACCGGTCGTGGGCAGCTGGAACAGATGACTGTACGTGTGGGCCATCAGTTCGTTCGCCTTCTTCGAGGCGGCATACAGGCTGAGCGGGTGGTCAACGTTGTCGTGCACTGAGAACGGCATCGTCGTATTGGCCCCGTAGACCGAACTCGACGAGGCATAGGTCAAATGCTGGACGTTGTGGTGGCGGCACCCTTCGAGGATGTTCACGAAGCCCACGAGATTGCTGCTGACGTAGGCTTGCGGGTTTTGCAGCGAGTAACGCACTCCGGCCTGGGCCGCGAGATTGATCACCTTGTCGAACTTGTACTTCGCAAAGAGAGCCTTGATCCCCGGCTCATCGGCCAGATCGAGATGCTCGAACGTGAAGCCCTTCTTCGACATGAGCCGATCGAGACGATCCCGCTTCAGCTGCACCGAGTAGTAGTCGTTCAGGCTGTCGAGCCCGACGACTTCGTCGCCACGGTCAACCAGCCGGTGTGAGACATGAGAGCCGATGAAGCCCGCGGCACCAGTAACGAGAATACGAGACATCGGATCCCTCCTTGGATTCTGGGTGATTCAATTTGCCGTGAGACGCCTGAGACATCGAGGCCCGAAACATGGTACGTCGATCATTGACTTCCTGATCGTGCTGAGACGAATAACGGGTGGTCACCCGGAATTCGTCCCGCATGGTTCGACACGATCTAATCAGGATATCTGAGGTTCGACGGACTCCGCGTCCCGCACTACTTCGCGAACTGCGTCTTCTTGTAGTACTCGATCGTCCGGGACAGACCTGTCCGCAGATCGACCTTCGGTTCCCAGCCCAGCACGGCCTTGGCCTTGGTGATGTTGGGGCAGCGCTGCTTCGGGTCATCCTTCGGCAGATCGACGTTGATCAGCTTGGACTTGGAGCCGGTCAGCGAAATCACCTCCTGAGCCAGCTCGATCATCGTGTTCTCAACCGGATTGCCGATGTTGACCGGGCCGATCTCCGTGTCCTGATCCATCAACTTGATCATGCCGTCGATGTTGTCATCGACATAGCAGAACGAACGCGTCTGCTTGCCATCACCGTACAGCGTAATCGGATCGCCGCGCAGGGCCTGCATGATGAAGTTGGACACAACGCGGCCATCATTGGGGTCCATCCGCGGTCCATAGGTGTTGAAGATCCGCATGATACGGACGGCAACACCATTGGCCAGGTGATAGTTCATGCACAGCGACTCGGCGACACGCTTCCCTTCGTCATAACAGCTGCGAGGCCCAAGAGGATTCACATTCCCCCAGTAGTCTTCACGCTGGGGATGAACTTCCGGGTCTCCATAGACCTCGCTGGTCGAGGTGTGCAGGATGCGAGCCCGGCAACGTTTGGCGAGTCCGAGGACGTTGATCATCCCGAGGGTGGAGGTCTTGATGGTCTTGATCGGGTTGTACTGATAAGCAACCGGCGAGGCGGGACAGGCGAGGTTGTAGATCTGATCGCACTCGACCTTAATCGGGTCCACAATGTCGTGCCGGATGACTTCAAAACGAGAATTGCCCATCAGATGGGCGATGTTCTCTTTGCGTCCGGAGAAGAAGTTGTCGAGGCAGACCACGGTGTCGCCCCGGTTGAGCAGTCGCTCGCACAGATGACTGCCAAGGAAACCCGCGCCGCCGGTGACAAGAATTTGCATAGGTGTGTCTGAAGTGGGTGTCTGAGCACCAGAGACGGCTCTGATGCGAGTGTGGTGAAAGTGTAAACGGTGTCGTGAAGGGCGCTGACGACTCAGTGCCGGACTTCGCCTGCCTGCGAATGAAACCATTGTACGGTCTGTCGCAGACCTGACGCAAAGTCGACTTGCGGAGTCCAGCCCCAGTCGACCTTGGCCCGCGTGGAATCAATCATATTGGATCGCAAGTCTCCGGCCCGTGCGGGACCGTGGCCCAGCGGAGGAACGGTCTGTCCCGGGCCAGCCAGCCGCTGGCATTCACGGTGGATGGCTTCGCCAATCTGGTTGGTGTCAGTCGGCTGGCCGGTTCCCACGTTGTAGGGACGAAACGGCTCAATCGCGGGCTGAGTGAGGGCGTTGATATTCGCAGCGGCGACATCGGTGACATAGACGTAGTCGCGGATGTACTTGCCATCTCCGTTGATGGTGGCGGACTCACCACGCAGGAGTCGCTGGCAGAAAATCGCAACGACTCCCGCCTCACCGTGCGGGTTCTGTCGGGGGCCGAAGACGTTGGAATACCGCAGGGCGATACAGGTCATCTTCGATTGCTGGGAATAGAACTTCAGGTAACGCTCGCCCACCCACTTGCTGATCCCGTAGGGAGAAACCGGATCGGCCGGATGCGTTTCCGGAGCGGGCACATCGACATCGCCGTAGAGAACTCCGCCCGAGGAGGCGAATACGAACCGCTCAACACCAGTCCGGTCCGCAGCCTGTAGCACTGACAACAAGCCCATGACGTTCACTTCGGCGTCGAAATAGGGCTCGCGTACCGAAAGGCTGACCGACATCTGTGCGGCCTGGTGTGTCACGGCCTGAGGACGGACAGCCTCGAAGACCTTCTGGACATCCGCCAGATTTCGCACATCAACTTCGTGCAGAACGACTCCGGCGGGGACGTTACGACGATCTCCCGTCGACAGATTGTCGATCACATGCGGTTCGTGACCACTTGCGAGCAGTTGCTCCACGATGTGGCTGCCAATGAATCCGGCCCCGCCGGTAACGATCACACGCATCAAAATCAGGCCTGAATCAGAATGGTCGGTTCCAGAACTTCGAGCTTAGAGTAGATCGATCATGGGGGGGTGTGGTCAACCTCAGATATCTGCAAACGCAGTAGAGACCAACATCGAGTTGAATTGCCTTCGGGCTGCGTGCAACCGGGAATCGTTTATGCCACGGTGTCGGGGCGGCGTTCGACGGAAGCTCCGAGCGACTGCAGCTTCAATTCCAGCTGTTCGTAACCTCGGTCGAGATGGTAAATGCGATGAATGACCGTCTCTCCCCGAGCCGCCAGTGCCGCGAGCACGAGGGCGGCACTGGCCCGCAGATCGCTGGCCATCACGTGCGCGCCCGAGAGTGATGTCACCCCACTGATGAAGGCGCTGTCGCCATCGCGACGGATGTTTGCTCCCATGCGCAAGAGCTCTGACACATGCATGAAACGACTGGGAAAAACTTTATCGGTGACCGTACTCTTTCCGGGGGTCAGGCACAGGAGAGCTGTCAGCTGCGCCTGAACATCGGTCGGGAATCCGGGGTAGGGAACGGCCTGACACTCAACAGGCTGCAACGGGCCAGAGAGCTTAATCCGGCAGCGGTTTGAGCCCCAGGCCATTGAGACTCCCATCTGGCTCAGAATCTCACAAACCGCGGTCAGATGGTCGGCACGGATGTTTTCAATCGTGATTTCGCCGTGGGTAATCGCAGCTGCGATCATCAACGTGGCAGCTTCGATGCGGTCTGGGATGACGGTGTGCGTGGCTCCCGAGAGATCCTCGACGCCATCAATGACGAGTTGCGACGTGCCGAGCCCCTCGATCCGTGCTCCCATCGCAATCAGGAGCTGGCCGAGGTCGACGACTTCGGGTTCGCAGGCTGCGGAATCGATGACCGTGGTCCCAGTGGCCAGGCAAGCGGCGGTCATCACGTTGCAGGTCCCGGTCACAGTACTCCCCTGATCGCCACCCAGGGAAATCTTCGCCCCTTTCAGTCGACCAGCTGACGCAATGACGTAGCCATTCTCAATCTGAATCTCGGCCCCCAAAGCTCGCAGTCCCATCAGATGCAGATCGATCGGACGATGGCCGATGTTGCAGCCTCCGGGCAGTGAGACAATGGCCTTGTGGCGTTTGGCGAGCAGTGGACCCAGGACACAAATGCTGGCCCGCATCCGCCGCACCAGTTCGTAGTCGGCCCGACACGAGTGATTATCGACGCAGTTCAACACGATGTTGCCCGCGTGGCGTTCTGACTCAACGCCGAGCGATTGCAGGAGAGCCGCTAGGGTCCGGACATCGGCGAGATCCGGCACCTGATTGAGTTGCAACGGCCCGCTGGCGACAAGACTCGCAGCCATCATCGGCAAAGCGGCATTTTTTGACCCGCTGACCTGCACAGTGCCCCGAAGCGGACGACCTCCTTGAATAATAAATCGGTCCATCCGCGGAGCCATTCAGGTATGCATATTGATCGTCCGCCAGCCGCCGCCCATGGCGTCCACAGCTCCGGAGTCTACCGAGTGAACCTGAACGGGTGAATGTGTAACGGAGTCGGCGTATGCTCTTCGACCTGACGACAGCGCAAGAGCTGCGCGGTCAACAAAAAAGCCCAGTGGATTCCACTGGGCTTTTGTAAGTGACAGTCTCGACAGGCGATTAACGCTTCGAGAACTGGAAGCTGCGACGTGCTTTCTTGTGGCCGTACTTCTTACGTTCGACCTTACGATCGTCACGGGTGAGGTACTTGCCCTCAGTCAGAATCGGGTGCAGTGCAGGATTCTTGGCCTGGAGTGCACGGGCGATGCCCAACTTGCAGGCTCCGCTCTGACCAGTCGATCCGCCACCTTCCACCTGGATGATGACTTCGACCTTTTCGAGCATGCTGGTGGCCCGGAGGACGGCCAGCACTGCGTTCTGATCGGCGATCAGGGGGAAATACTCGGTCATTTCCCGTCCGTTGACGGTGATCTTGCCGCTGCCGTCCTTCACGCGGACGCGGGCAACAGCGGTCTTACGACGACCAGTTCCCCAGCAAACGCCAAAGCGGTCAACCTTACCGCGGATCGCGGGAGCGACTCGTTCGACAACGTCTACGGCCTCCACCGCAACTTCTGCGGTCGATCCGATGGTCAGTTCTGGCATTTCAATCTGCGGTGCGTCAGTCGACATAAACCACGTTCCGAACAGTATTTGTGAGTCTTGAGCGGGTGTTTACCGTCACACCCGAAATCGATCCAGCAATTAGCCCTTGAGCCAGGCTGGGAGTTCTTGAGGTTGCTGAGCCTGGTGCGTGTGCGTTGATCCGGTGAAGAGTCGCAGATTCTTCAGCATGATCGAAGCCAGCTTGTTCTTCGGGAGCATGCGACGCACAGCTTCTCGCAGCACGTAGCCTGGATTCCGCTTGATCATCTGCTCGGCAGTCACAATACGACGACCGCTGGGGAAACCAGTGTAGTAGTCGTATTCTTTCTGGCTCATCTTTTTGGTCAGGTAGGGCATCTCTTCGCTGGCAGTGACCTTGCCGCTGAAGCGAACCTTACCGACATTCAGGATGATGACACAATCACCGGTCACCACATGCGGGGTGAACTCGGGTTTGTGCTTCCCCATGAGAATTGTGGCGATCTTGGTGGCGAGATGGCCGACGATCTCTCCTTCGGCATCGATCACAAACCACTCGGGTTTGACCAATTCCTTCTTCGCCATAAACGTTTTCGTAGACACGACTTGCACCTCAATTGACCATCTTCTCAGCGGTGGGCGTCATCGCCCGCCGGGTGGGGAAGTCCCGAATAGTACAGAAATCGACAATCGGGTTCAACAGAGTCAGCGATCCGAATTTCGCCAGTCTGCGTGAGAGTGAAAGCCGATTCGTACGGTACCCGGGTACCGCAATGCGGTCAGGCGGACGCCAAAGGAGCCTAACTCACTCGCTCAGCGTCCCTTTGGACGACGGGACTCCGGTTTGCCGAGGGTCAACTGTGACCGCCATGCGCAGGGCTCGGGCGGTCCCCTTGAAAATTGCCTCCGAGATGTGGTGGCTGTTCCGGCCGTGGTGGAGGACAACGTGCAGGTTCATCAGGGCGTTGGCTGCCACCGCCTGCCAGAAGACTTCGACCAGCTGGGTGTCAAACTCACCGATCTTCTCGGTCGGAAACTCGAACTTGTCGATGAACCAGAACCGACCGCTCAGATCGAGGGCTGAGGTAATCAGCGTGTCTTCCATGGGCAGCGTGAAGCAGCCGTAACGGGATATCCCGACCTTGTCGCCCACGGCTTGCAGAATCGCACGACCGAGACAGATCCCCGTGTCCTCGACCGTGTGGTGGTGGTCGACATGCAGATCGCCGACCGCCTTCACGGTCAGGTCGAACAGACCGTGCTTGGCCAGCAGCGTCAGCATGTGGTCAAAGAACCCAACGCCGGTCTGGATATCAGCCTTCCCCGAACCGTCGAGGTTGATCGAGAGCGAAATATCTGTCTCAGCTGTCTTGCGCTGAATCGAAGCGGTCCGTGGAGGCATCGGCGGTTCTCGTCGTGAATGTGTGTTTCGTGAGCGTGATGGCAGTTGTAGACAGGTCTGTTCCACCAGAATCCTGAGTGGGACAGACATTCCTGTCTGTCCAGAGCCAGTTGGAAAGCTGAATCGATCGAGTCACAAGCTGGCGACGATTTCGGTAATCGCAGCCAGGAATGCGTCGACCTGCGGATCAGTTCCAACCGTGATCCGCAGTCCGTCCCACACCTTGTCGGCTCCCGACTCCCCGGTGGAGCTGAGGCCCGGGAACTTCATGAAGCGGACCAGGATTTTGCGGGCCTTGAGCTGTTCGTAGATCGCCTG
>CANJZR010000095.1 GCA_947479075.1 Planctomycetaceae bacterium | reverse complement strand
TTCTTTCGGTATTCGGAGCTGGCTTTCGTCGAAGTCTCCTCCACGAAGACATACCGCTCCGCACCATCGCTGAATACGGACGCCGACGGAACACTCAATCCCTGTCCGCGACCGGGTAAGATAAACTCCGCTTGACCATTCATCCCTGGCAGCAAGCGGGGGCCTGTCGGAGTATTGGCGATTTCAGCCCAGGCAGTGCCTTGATGGGTTTGCTGGTCGAGTAACAGTCCCAGCTTGTCGACTTTCGTGTCAAAGCTCTGTCCGGGCAGTCCGTTGAAGGAAACGCGGACGGATTGCCCCTCCTGGATGCGATGCAGATCCCGTTCCAGGATGCCAATTTGGCCCCACACGCGAGAGGTGTCCGTAATCTCAAACAAGTGCTCGGTCGGTTCCACGAACTTGCCGACGGCCACATCCGCATGGACGATCACGCCCCGGATTGGACTGGTGAGCGTTAGCCGCAGCGGAGGAGCGTCACCGTCCGCAGATGCATCGAGATCCGCTTCTCGCACTTGTAACCCCAACGCTTTCGCTCGTAATACATCAAGCACGTTTTGGCTCTGCTGATGAGTGTTCTCGGCCTCGACGAGCCGTTGGCCGGGGACAGCACCCGACTTCGCGATCGGAGCCAGTGACTCCAGGATTTTCCCCGACAACTCGAATTCGTTTTGTGTTTTCTGATACTCCTGCCGCAATGTATGCAGATCGAGACAGTCAAGGTCCGCGAGGATTTGCCCCACCTCGACCACATCGCCGGGCCGGACATGCAATTGGACAATACGACCCGGTAACCGCGACGTGACATACGCTCGACGAGTCCACGGAGCCACGACCGTTGCATATGCTTTGACGGTTCCCGCCACGTCGCGAGTCTCGACCTCGACGGTCGTCACATCGAGGACTTCGCGGGCCGCTCGACTGAGTGTGAGATGTCCTGCCTGAGCATTGATCTGCACACCTTTTGTCGGCAACGGTTGATGGCCTTCGTGTCCATCAGCTGACACGGTCACGAGAATCGCCAGCAGCGCGCTCCAGCGAACCCAACCGTTGGGAGGTATTTCAGACATGGCTTAATCCCCTCCTCAATGAGTCGCTGGGTGAGCAGTTGCGTGCTGCAATACGAACGGCACCGTAAACACGGTATCGTGACGTTGGAACTGGCCCCACGCCTTGTAGAGACCGGGCTTCGGAAAATGAGCTGCGAACTCGACGAATCCCTCGGGGGCCGTCTGGGATTCACTCAATGGGTGAGCGTGAACATACTCGGCACCATCGGCACTGATGATGACCAGATGCCCCATCGCTCCGAGATATGGCTGCAGGTCACTGACCACCTGATCGCCCGCATCGACAAGCTGAAATCGGACCATCGTTTCCTGATCGCCCGGCTGAAAGGCGACATGGGCCTTGATCTCGCCCACGGCGACCTCATCGGACGCATTCGGAACGAGCGCCGCTGCCGATTCGTCATCACCGGAAACGATGAGTTCGCCCCGCGCCAGCCCTGGAGGTTTCCCCTCCGGCTGATGATCAGCGAATAGTCGGTACCTTCCGGCTTTCGGAAACACGTGCTCGATCGTGATGTTTCCCGACGCATCCACCTGTGGATGCAGATGCGAAAACTCGTCGAGTCCTTCCCGTACAACAATCAAATGCACAAGCTTCTCATGCAGCATTGCGAACTTCGTGATGGGCTGCCCATTGTCGCCCAGAATCTGGAGCCGCAACTGTGCCGCTTCTCCGGCTTGTGGTTGAGTGGGTTCGGTCTTCACCGCTAGCTTGCGGGCCGTCGCCGCTGGCATCTGCATTCCCCCATGGCCACCGTGATTACTCGGCGAGCTGTGGTCCTGAATCGGAGGCGTTGCATGCTCGGCATGCTTTCTTTGATTCGATGCAGACATCCCACTGGGATGAGTATCTTCATCCTTGCGAGAGCAACCAACTGTGAGAACGATCAGACTCAACGCAAACAATAATCGCATCATGATCTCCTAAAAGTGATATCATCACAGCAGTTGCCCGCGGGAATGCCGAACGACTCGATTACTTCGACTGGTCTGAAATCACCTGGGCCTTCAGTTCCGCGACCTTGGCCAGTGTTTGATCGGGATTCGCCAAGGCTTTCTTTTCACAGCCTTTACAGCAGACCCAGATCGTCTGGTCTTTGATGGACAGCTTGAGCGGCACGCCCATCGAACCCAAGGGTTCAGATGTCATCACGGCGCAGTAGCCTTGTGCAGTGGCTGACACGCGATCTTCGTCACTGAGTTTTACGAGCGTAGCTGCTTGTTTCGTGTCGGCATTCGAACCTGCGGAGGGAGCGCTCGGCGCTCCACTACATCCTACGAGCGAAAATGCGAGTCCACACACACAGGTAGCAATCAGACAGAAGCGTTTCATGGGAGTTCCTAGCAGAGGTTTGACATACACGAAGAAGAGAACAGGCCGACGAGAGCGCTAATCGGCCCCGACGCATCGGACACTACGACTTGGGCTTTTCAGTGAAGCTGCCACTCGGTCCATCGAGCTGGGTCGGCGTATAGCCCGCCTTCTCGACCGCCTCCCACATGGCCCGAGGAGAGAGGGACTTGTCGAGTTTTGGGGTCACCGTCGCGATTCCCGCTTTGAAATCATTCCTGACCGTCGCGACCTCCTTGACGGTCTTCAACTTGCCTTCGACCTTCTTGGCACAGGCTGCACAGTGCAGCCCTTCAATTGAGATTGAGGTGACGAGTTTTGCGTCGTCAGACGCTGTTGTCGTGAGCCCCAGACAGAGAGCCAGCGACGCGACGAACAATTTGAGAGGGTTCATGAGTGATCTTTCCAGACATGAGGAACACAGGGTGAGTATCGATACCACCGACACCGGGAATGCCCTGCGGTCACTTTCGGCCAGTGCTTCGGCAGGGCGGCTAAGACTTGGCAGTGGTGGTTTGGACTAAGGCTTGATGTAGGTTTCGGGAGCCTTGATCTCGTTCGGGGAGGCTTTCGCTAGCTTGACGAATTCATCCACACACGGCGGGCAGCAGAACTCGTAGCTCTTGCCACCGACAATCCAGGTGAATTGTGGATTCGCCAACGTCTGGGTGATCGGGCAAATCTTCTCACCCGATTTCGGGAACATGTTGTGCGAGGACTTGAGTCCCACAAACTTGACACTCGCCGTGACTCCGCCATTGGCTTTGATGTCTTCTGGGCTGTAGCTCCCTCCAGGGGTGAGATAGAGTTCTCGCTCGGCCTCGTCCGCCACCTTTTCGGGGACACCTTCCATGTGGGGCTCCGCAGCTGACTCGAAACCCATGCGGAATCGTTCTCCAGAGATGACGATGTTGGGAATCGTGACGGAGAGTTTCTTGCCATCGAGTCCTGCGGGCAGCTGGCCAGTAAATTGAGATGTCCTGCCTTCTGCATCGCCTTCCTGTGGCTCGGATTCCATTGAAAACGACTGTGAGGCTGGATCGCCCTCCGCCTTCACAAAGGCTTTGAGGGTCTGCTTTTCGACGTCAATGACTCGCGATTCGTCATTGCCCAGCGTGTAGAGTCGCAATACGCCCCCCTTTTCGAACACTGCTTCCGTGTGGTAGCTGTCTCGTCCTAACGAGACCATGATTCCTCCATGCGACCCGGCCTTATGGCCGTGCTCAGAGGTGTCGGTCGATATCACAGGAGACGCATCAGGAGCTGCGGGTGTCACAGCACTCACCGCTGAAACCTTCTGCTCCACCTGTGGAGCAGCTGCCGGTCTTTGATTGCCGCAGCCAGCCAAAAACGCGCAGGCCACAACCGCTGACGCCCATGCGCCACGAGAGAGAATGGGAAACATGATCTACTCCTGCCTCGCTGCAACGGCGCGAGACTTAGTCTTCTGGGGGTGAGGAGGCGGAAGCCATCAAAGCAACAATCCGCGCAGCCACGAAATGACGTGCAAGGATCGCAGGTTCTTCGAGAGCATCCGGACAAGATTCCGCCAAAACCGGGGGAATCGGAATGTACAGAATCAGCCAGTCAGCGATTCCGCTGAGGCTGTTCCGGGCTGGCGATCAGCAACGCCACGAGCACAATATCACACAAATCTCATTACCCGACGGTAACGCACTCTCATCGCATTCATACAATTCTGCACACGAGACATCCTGTTGAACCGGGATCGTGTACAAACGCAGATCGTCACACTGAGCCAGATGATCCAGCCAAGATGCCGACGATTCCAACGGACCGCAAACCTTCTCAGGCACACTGGTGCAAGGAGACTTCGTACACTGACAGTGGTGAGGTGCGGGATGCGATGATGGCAGTTCCGCACAAAACCCCTTCTGGTTGGACCGTCGACTCGGTGAACCAGCAGACCTCATGTCACAGCAACAGTCCGATGAGTCGCTGCTGTCTGCCCCAAGCGAAACACAGAATCTCACAGCAGAAACGAGCCGCGCCGCTGAACAGCAGCACGGATTAAATCCCGTGATACCCAGCGCCAACCAGTATGTTGTAAGCAGCAATCGAAACACGACGTGCAACTCCTTGAACATGATTCTATGTCTACCAAGTGGAAAGGTCTAGTTCTCTTTCGTGTTGGTGAGTGAATTCATTCAAGCCTTCGATTCATCCTCCAGTTGTTAAGCCCAATTGAAAACGGTGGCGCGTTTTGGGGAATAATGGTGGCACACATGCGTCCAGGTCAGCGAACTCAGAAGAATTAGTCATCATCCGCATCTCATCAGCTTTGTCGATGTGCCCAGATGTGCAAAGTGACATGGCGGATGGGAAGTAGTTTTTTCAGCAAGTTCTGGTGAGCGGGCTCCGCCAGCAACATTCGGAGCAAGAGCGTCCAATCGCATGACTGACGCTCCTCAGACTCTGGTTGATCGAGAGACTCATCGGCATTTCATTCGCTTTGCGCCTAGACTCAGGAGAATGACGGTCATATCGGGAAGCCTTCCCCCGAAGATGTCGTGATATTTTGCAGCGTATGTTCCGCGATGCCGTTGACCATCTGGTCCACAAACTCGTTTTCTGGATGTCCGCTGTGGCCGCGTACCCATTCGCAGTCGACTTCGTGCAATTCCAGTTGGGTGACCAGTTGTTGCCACAGGTCGAAGTTCTTCACAGGAGACCTTCGTCGACCTGTCGTTCGCCAGTTGTTGGCAATCCAGTTCGGTAGATGAAGAGCGATCCCATCTGTTACGTACCGGCTGTCAAGAACCAGATGGACACGCGACGACTCGGTGAGCGATGACAGCCCATGAATGACTGCCGTCAATTCCATGCGATTGTTGGTCGTGTCAAAGCATGCCTGCCCGTTTGAGAATGAATGTCCTGTCTCCCCGTCAATCGACAGAAAGCCCCAAGCCCCCACTCTCCCACGGGACAGGAATGATCCGTCGCAGTACAAGAACACTTCGCGCCGCCTCGGCGCTGACTGCGAAGAATTGCTGGTGGCGTTTGCCACACTGCCGCGGCGAGAAACTGCCGCTGGTTCGGAATGCTGACGGGCGGAGCCGTCAGCAGGCATCGGTTCCAGTTCATATCTTTCCACCACATCTCGTCGGGCTTTAAGCCAATCTCGGTCATAGGCCTTAGACCATAGATAAGCCACCTCTTGAGATGTGGGGATCTCCTGGAAACCACACTGTAATGCGAGACGAGAGATCTCCCGATAAACATCAGACACCTTCGATTCCTGGTAAGTGGCCCCCTGCTGACTGATCCATCCTCTGATCGTGTCATAAGCTGCAAGAGAGGGAATTGGGGATTCCCATGCCAGATTCAGGTTGTCTTCGAGTTTGTCCCATGACTTCTGGCAGATACTGGCTTGAAGTCCCGATTCACCTCTCTGGATCTGATATCCCAGCCAATCAACAGAATTGCCGGTTGTCAGGTCACGGATGGATGATTGGGGGTTTCCCTTCAGAGGCATTCCAATACTCACCGTCCTCTGTTGGAGGGCGCTGTACAGAGATTGGACCTCGTCTGGTTGTGCCAGGATCAGTAGATCGTCTGCCACACGCAACAAAGGAGTCCTCGGGTAGGTCTGCTGCCACCAGCGGTCAAGTGTCCCATGTAGGTACACATTGAGCAGTGCCGGTGACAGTGGCCCTCCCTGACGGAGCCCTCTGCCGGACGTGTTAAAGGCGATCCGACTGATAAAGTCACAGATCTCGTCGGATGGGATCATCCTGCGGAGTGCCTGTGACAGTCTGCCGGTGGGGACATGCTCGAAAGCGTCACGAAGATCCTCGCTGATCCACGACCATTGGTTGTGGGTCAGTGCCCAATGTTCTGCCGTTGCCAGAGCAAACTCGCGAGAGTAGCCCGGACTACGGAAGCCCATTGAGTGGTCACCGAATTGTGTATCCAGGATGGGATTGATCACTTGAAGGACGGCCCGTTCTACACAGCGATCCTCGAAGTTCTGGATACGGATCGGGCGTCGGCCGCGGCCTCTGCCCTTACTAATCCAGTCTATTCTTGGTTCGCTGGGGCGGTACTGCCCCTCACTGATCAATTCACCAAGTACTCGGGCGAGGTCCCATCGGATTCGGCTATCCAGATCGCTTGGCTTAAGGCCATTCGGTCCAGCAGCTTGTCCCCGAGATGCACAATGTTCGATGGCAGTTTTGACGTTTCGGGTATCTCCAGCTCGCGTCAGCAGCTGATTGGCAAACTCTTGAAGTTCACGTCTGCTGCTGCGTGCTGCCTGCTTGGCTTCACATTCATGTCGGCGCAGGAACTCTCCGGCAGCGCCCTCGTGGCGGCCTGCTGGCATCTGGCGGGCATGAATGCCGGCGATTCCCATTGAGGCCCATCGCCTGCCGGGCCTGTTGTACATTGGTCACTCTCCTTTCTTGCGAGGACTAAACTGAGAACGATTCGACCGATGAGGTCGACGCGAAGTGTTTCGATGAGAACCAGAGTGCCTGGATGCAATCTGCTATGCGAGCAGGCGCTCCTGGTGAGCGAGGTCATGGCTGAGAATGCGACAATTGCAGGAGCGATAGAATTTCAAACGCTCCTGAGTATCTTCTGCTGGCTGACCATTCCTGTGGTCCCAAAAGTCGACAAAGAGGCACGGTCTCGGAAGACGATCAAAGTACTGGGGAATGAAGGGCCTGGTTCCACCACTCGCCCAAATGACGATCTGACAGTGGAAGGTGTGCATTCTAGAGGCCGCGACAGCAGTCACGATGGTGTTGCTTGAAATTCCCCAGGCATCAGCCGTACGTCTCAAGACACTGGTCGAGCAATTGCTCGGGCGTCCATCGTGTAGATACCAACTCGGTAGCAAGCGTTGAAGCTGCTCTCCGTGTTCGACAGAGTCGACCAATATGATTACTCCAGGCTTCGAACCAGGAGATGGTTGCCCAGTCGTGTCCGGCAGAATCCTCTCCAGATTCCAGTCGGACGTTGGTTCGCCAGAGGACAGCGTCATTGCCAAGTGAGCGATGGATCGGTTCCGAGCCTCGTCAGTCCTCAGGCTCATGTGACGTGCGAGAGGACTCGGTTGCTCTGAAACACTCGGGGAAGAACGAGTCGCGAATGCAACGCTCAGATTTTGCCGTACTTTCTGACGGCACTTTGGATCACGATAAATGACCTCACCGGCCAGGACTTCAAACAACAGCTCATCCGTCTGCGATCTTGGCAGACTGGGGGCCACCAAGGCATACACCCTTCGGTGGGCATATTTACCACGGGCGGGATTATTCGTCTTTTGAATCCCATTAAAGGCGTCCGCAAATATCAAGACATCCCAAGCTTGAGGATCACTTCGATCCAAGCTGCCGAAGGTACAGCAGACGACTCGACGCGAGTACCGCCAATTGTGCCCGTGGACAGCGTCGACCTCGTTCACGAGATAAGGCCGCAAGTCCACTGCCAATTCTCGGGCCGCATCGATCGTTTTGCAGGCAATCAGGAACTTTGTCTGGGGAGATAGCAAACACATGGCTGCAATCATCTCTGATTGCTGTTTGCCAGTTTCCACCTCGATGATTCCCTCACGGCGGACACGTAGCCTCGCAGCCAGTCCTGGAAATCGTCCTTCCGTGTCTACAACACGATTTGCCGTTGCCAAGTCAAAGTGGGCGTCCGGAACACGGTGATCCATGATTGTCACAAGGTGTCCACGTTGTTCTAAACACCGTTTCACGCGCGGCACACAGCCATGAGGCATCAACAGGCGGTCATCTTCAATCGAATAGACAGATACCGTCATGAACGCTCCTGACACTTGATCACTGCCTTTTCGTCGAAATGTCATCTCCTGGTACGTGAGAATCGGTCGCAACACGTCTTCACAGGCTGGCTGAACAATCGCCATCCCAGTGGGGAGTACCGTGATCGTGATCTGATCTGCAACGCCCTCATCAGGCCTTGTATTCGTCTGGCTGTCAGAGCTGAGTGATGCGGCATCTGATCTGGCAAATACTCTTGCCTGATGCACGAAATCAGTATCGAGCATGATCACAGCTACTCCGGGTTCCCATCAAACGATCAATAGGAATCGTTGCACGATGGGCTTGTGCGAATGTCGATGAGAGCATTGATCCCCATCACGATGAGATCACGCTGTCGATTGGTATGGGAGTAACCATCATCCTGTTAGTTAACGGGGGGAATACTACGCCTGATCATGTTCATAAGTCAAATCGAAAAACGCATTCATTGAGTTAGTGATGGATGAATCGCCGGAAAATGGCCACTAACAATCCATCGATATCATCCAAGTGTCGGCGCAGCGAGCCCTTATTCTAATGCCGGAAATGGGACCCTTCCTGATGGAGTCACGGCGATCAGGAAAACTGAATTCACCTAAATCCGGGCACAAAATGCGTCATATAACGTGATGCTCTGGTACTAACTCTTAGGAGTTGGTTTGCAGGACGATTTTACGCCTGACTTGGACTGATTTCATTGGTTCAGGGCGAGGCCGGTTGCTATTTACCGCTGGGTGTCGGATCGATGGTCGATTCAGCGGGGGCTTGTCTTAATTGGGAGAGAGGTGTGTTGTGTCGCATGTGGTGCAGGTGCAGACGGAGGTGCGGGATGTGGTGGCGATTCGGGGGGCTTGTGGGCGGCTGGGGTTGGCGGAGCCGGTGTATGAGGAGGTGAAGCTGTTCAGCAGCACGGCGGTGGGCTGGGCAGTGAAGCTCCCGGGGTGGAGGTATCCCGTGGTGTGTGATGTCGCGACTGCGAAGGTGGCCTTCGACAACTTCGAGGGACGCTGGGGCGAGCAGAAGCAGCTGGATGCATTCCTTCAGAATTACACGGTTGAGAAGGCACGGATTGAGGCGCGACGGGCCGGGCATACGGTGACGGAGCAACCGCTGGCAGATGGATCGATCAAGCTCACGATTCAGATGGGAGGTGCGTATTGAGTCAGACGATTGAGGTCGTTGTCGCTCCCAACGGAGAGACTCGCATGGAGACCAAGGGGTTTACCGGGGCCAGTTGCCGCGCGGCGAGTGAGTTCCTCGAACGGGCTTTGGGGGCGGCGACGGGTGAGCGGCTCAAGCCGGAGTTCTATCAGACGACGCAGTCTCAGCAGTATTTGAAGGAGGGACGATGACGACTGCACGCCGGAGAGTGCTTCGCCCTGTCAGGCCGGACGGAGGTGATGGTGCACGAGAACGGAAGTTGGCCGCCCGAAGTGTGCGGCTCGCGATGGAAAAGCAGTGTCTTGATCGCTGGATGTCGCGATTGAAGCGAGCGTTTCATGCGGTGGAGAAGCAACAGGGCAAAATCGCACGATTGGAGCGAGCCATCGCTCAACTGATGAAGAAGTCGGGAACGTGACATTACGACTCCGTGAGCCATAACGGGCTCATCGGCAATTCATACTTCAACAGGAGAATCTATGGCATTGAGCGAGCAACTCTCAGAGTACATCCGGGCCTGTTTTACCGGGATCTGGATTGAGAGTCATGAACAGCAGGATGCACTGACGGAGATCACGCAGCTGTGTCAGCGGGAAAGCTGGCAGCTGGCGACGTGGAATATTGAACAGGGATTACGGGTTTCAGGAGCGGCGGTCGACAGTGGCGGAGGCGATCCACTGGCTGCGATCCGGGCGGTGAGCACGCTGGCGACACCCGAGGGAACTGCGGTCAT
>CANJZR010000094.1 GCA_947479075.1 Planctomycetaceae bacterium | reverse complement strand
TCGGTTGCAATCTCCAGTTGACCTAAAGCCATTGCCGGTAAAGATGGTTGCGGCTCAGTTCCGCCATTTTCACCAGAATCCGACAGGTACTGCGCTGCTTTGTACGCCGCTTTTCTTGCCTGCTCGAAATGTTCGTCTGTCATGTGCAGGTAGTGTTTTGGGGCCACTGCCTGCGAGTTTCCGAGCCAGTCGCAGACGACATGAGCCGGATAGGTATCGAATCGGCTCCGTCACCAAGCACGTGGCCCACCCGTTGATGTCGATGTCATCTTGGAAAGTATCGGGACAGTCTGTAACGCTCACTGGCAGGGCTCTGCAACCGCGGCCAGCCCTCGCTTCAACTGCTTGGGATTGGGGCCAGATCCCTGCCGACACGTGGCAAACCTATGCGTGGAGTGTAAATCTTTCCCCTTCTGTACCAGCAGATTGATTATCTCTAGAGGATAAGGCAGAACGCAGGGCGAAATCAGTACCGCGGTAAACAGCCAGTCGGGAAATGATTTTTCAGTTCATGACAACGCGATCTGGCCATTTCGTTGCTCTCGAGTGGGGTTGGATGTGGGATTCCGGGGACGGCTTGAGAATGGCGTCGGCGCCAGGGTGGCTTCTCACTCGTTGCCAGACTCCACCTCAGCTAAATGCTTTCGGTCTGACAAACACGTCGAATGTCATCTGACTTTGAGTATCTTGGGAAAGCGCCCTTGCATCTTTGGCGGAATTGTCCCAGTTTGCGTTCAACCTGATGGACCACCAGAATCCCCGAACGATGTCAGAGAAGGTACTCCCGGTGAGGACACCCGACGATTCAAGTCATGCGGTCATTCGTGTGGAGAATCTCTCCAAGACTTTCGTCCACAATGGAGTGGATGTTCAAGCTTTTCGTGATGTCAATCTGCAGATACCTCGCGGGCAGATGGTCACCATCATGGGGCCCAGTGGGTCTGGCAAAAGCACGCTGCTCCATATTCTGGGAGGCATTGAGCCTCCTACCCAGGGCGAGATCTGGATCGATGGCCAGAATCTTGCCGGGATGAGGGATCTCGAACTGACGCTCCTGCGTCGTCGCCATATCGGATTCATTTTCCAGTCGTTTAACCTGGTCCCCACCCTGAGTGTTGTCGACAACGTGACGCTGCCGCTTGTTCTGGATGGAGTGTCAGCGTACTCCGCGGAGCCGTTCGCACTGGAATGTCTGCAGCGAGTGGGGATGTCGCACCGGCTTCGGCACCTGCCATCCCAGCTCTCCGGCGGGGAACAACAGCGCGTGGCCATTGCCCGGGCGCTGGTTATTAAGCCCTCGCTGATTCTGGCGGACGAGCCGACCGGCAATCTCGACTCCGCTCGCGGACGGGATATCACCCAGCTGCTGGTCGATGTTGCTCATCAGGGGCAGCAGACCGTGGTCGTGGTCACACACGATATCCGCGTCGCATCGCAGTCGGATCGTCTGATCGTCCTGTTGGACGGTCATGTCAAATTCGATGGGGACCCCAGCCAGGTTGCCGAGTGGATGGCTGCGATGCAACTGGAGTTCCATGCATGATTCCCTGGAGCTTCTGTTGGAACAACATCCGTCTGCGGCCTTTGCGCATCCTGTTAACGATACTCAGCATTGCGGGCGGGGTGGCGTCAATTGTGGCAGTGGTTCAGGCCACAGCTGCGACGCGGAACCAGCTCGATTCACTGCATCAGACTTTATCCTCACGCGTGGCGCTGGAAGTCGTAGCCGCTGATGACGAGGTCTTTCCGCTGAGCGACGTTCCTCCTTTGCAGGAGATCCCCGGCATTCAAAGGGTGGTGCCAACCTACCGCGTATTCGCTCTAGTCTACTCGGGCAGGCAGCATGTCAGAGCGGTCGCCACCGGGGTTGACCTGGGGCAGTACCGCAGCCTGCGTGACTTTGAAGTGACCGCAGGTCGAATCTGCGAGGGGCCTGAAGAGGTGTGCCTTGAGGCTGGCGCAGCCGAGCGGTTGAACGTCCGAGTCGGAGATGATGTCCAGCTGCGGATTCGTGCGAGAAGGTGGCTGACCCCGCGAACAGTCACCGGCATCATCAAGCCTATGGGATTAAGTAGTGTGGAAGAGTCAGCCTCACTGTTCATGCCTCTGGGTGCAGCCGGAGAACTTGAGGGCCACACTGGCTCCGCAACCTCGCTACTGATTACTCTGGCACCGAACGCGGACTCCGAGGAGGTCGCCTCCCGGATTCGCCCGCTCCTGCCGCCACAGCTGAGGTTGGTGAATTCGTCGACCTCATCCGATTTAAGTCGGCCGACAGAAGAGATTGTGAATTCCGGCTTGAACGTGGCTGCGGGGCTATCGGTCGTCGCTGCTATCTTTATCGTGATTAACACTTTCCAGATCTCGGTCGCGGAGCGGAAACGACAGCTGGCATTGCTGCGTATTGTGGGGGCAACGACGGGGCAGATTCGCGGTTCGATCTACCAGGAGGCGTTACTGCTCGGTGGATTGGGCACTGTGCTGGGGGTCGTGCTGGGCGTTGCGTTAAGCCGCTTGCTGGCCCAGGGCGTACAGACACTGTTCGGACTGGCTGAGCCGACGGCGTTTTCGATTCGCCCGGCGGCCATTGTGTCAGGAGTCATCTTCGGCCCGCTGGTGACGCTTGTCTCGGTCTGGTCGCCAGCTCGATCGGCGTGTGATGCGCCTCCACTACAGATCCTGAAATCCGCAACAGCTCCCCAACGCGTGAACCGGCGAAAAGGCTCGCTCCTGTGGGCCATCGCGACGGGGATCTGTAGTGCTGGATTCTTTGTGACGCGTGCTGCGGGGTTTGAACCGGGGTGGATGGCGGTGTTCGGCATCGGCATGATGCTGGTATCGAGTACGATTTTTCTTCCTTCACTGATTCGACCGGGGTGTGCGCTGATCACTGGGTTGATCGGCTGGAAATATCCCGTCGAGTTTCAACTCGGCAAAAGCCAGTTGCTGGATAACTTCCGAAGAACTTCACTGACGACCATGGTGATGTTTGTGGTCTCCGCGACCAGTGTCAGCGTCGGTCTGACGACTCTCTCCGTCACGACGGATGTGGACGGCTGGCTCGATCGGACGCTCATGTCGGACTTCCTACTGCGCAGCAGTCGACCGCGGGTGGATATGCCGGAGGCAAATTCGCTTCCCGATGATCTGGACGCTCAACTTAAGGCTGTTCCGGGCATCGAGGCCATCGACCGAATGTCTTATTCGCTGGCCAATGTCGGGGGAATTTCAGCGACCTTGATGGCGCGTCAGATTGCTTCGTATTCAACTCCTCCGGTCGATTTGATTGAAGGTGACAACGAGAGAATTCGAGAACAGATGCTGGACGGGGAGGCTGTGGTGGGATCAGTCCTTTCTCACCGCATCGGCTGTCATGTGGGCGATCAGTTTCAGATGGAGATCTCGGGGATCAAACGATCGGTGCGGGTAGCGGGGATCGCGAGGGAATATACTTCGGGTGGCCTGATGGTGGTGATGGACCAGGGAGCCGTCGAAGCATTGTTCCCGATCCGGTCGTCGCAGGTCTACGGCATCCGCGCCTCCTTGGGAGCTGTCGAGTCGGTCGGGGTGGCGCTGAAGTCGATCGCTCACGATCGAGGCTTGATCTATCAGTCCCTCTCGGATCTTCGCGGGATGATTCGGCGAATGATGGCGGGGATCACCAGCCGTTTGTGGATGATCCTCCTCCTGGCCCTCGTCATCGCGGGGTTCGCGATCGTCAACACTCTGACGATGAGTGTGATCCAGCAGACGCGGCAACTCGGGATGTTACGTGTGGTTGGCATGACTCGTTTTCAGGTCGTTCGCATGTTCCTGCTCCAGGCTCTGATGCTGGGCCTGATCTCCCTGGTTCCCGGAACTGGAGTCGGCCTGGCACTGGCCTACGTCATCACTAACAGCTTCGAAGGTGTCGCCGATCACGGCGTGAAGTTCACCTTCAATCCCCAGCATCTCGCGTTCTATCTCGCGATGGGTATGACGCTCTCGCTGCTCTCCGCCCTGCTCCCCGCTATCCGTGCCGGACGACTCAACCCTCTGGAAGCCATCCACGAGGAGTAGGCTGAGCCACGTCACTCGCCTGCGATTTCATGAAGCACAGTCCGTCGCATGAATATCCAGCGGCCATGGCGATCAGGAGGCGATCGACATCGCAGCGTTCGTGAACGCTCATGAACGTCCGGCATTCCGGCTGGAAGATCATCTTCCCAAAGCAGAATCTATTGGAGAATACAATGCCGAGCCTGAAGCCTCCGCGGTACTCACGTAACAGACAGAAGGTGCATGATGACAAGCTTCCGAATGCTTGGCCCGATGGGGCACCTCGCGTTTTGTACTGTCGTGGGAAGTGAACGCAACGAACGGTCTGCTCCAACAACTTGATCCCCGGCGCTAGGGGTGTGGTTTAGGATCAGAAGCATCTCTTGCTGCCTGAATGGTAGTCAGACTTCTTTCGTTGGATTCGTTTCTTTCGCCCCCTACCGCAAGACCCAGCTGCCGTGCCTGAGCGAGTAAAGACCGCCGGGCATCTTCAATGATCATCGGCCAGAGTTCGAAGAGCTGTGCGAGAACATCGCATCCCTCAACAAGTGCGCTGCATTATGCGCCGCTTCTTCGAAAAATCTCCTCTTTCCCAGCGAATACGCGGGGATTTCGGTCCCTCATTGCCCATTTGGAAACTCGGTGGATCGCCGGGTTTCTTTTTTTCGGATAGGGAATTCAATGAGTGGTTGTATATGGAAAGAGGTAAATCGGCGGTGGGTGTTATCGGAGCTCAGGTGGGAGGCGCGGCATCGGGGAGGTGGACCAGTCTTTCGTGGAGCAAGGTCAGCACGATGGACAGGATCGCGGCCCCGATGGGGACTGCTTCCAGACCACCGAATCGGGTCAGGATTCCGAGTGTTCCCGGGACAGCTGCGGCGCCGATCATCGCGGAGCCGACTTGGAAGCCGATGGCGTGGCTGGAGATCTCAGTGCCCAGACGCCGGGGTGAGCGAGACATCAGGCAGGGAAACACGGGGGCCAGGCCAAACCCGATCAATGAGAGTCCTGTGAAGGTCAATGGAACCGAGGTGCATGCTGCGATCAGGACTGCTCCCGTAACGGCCAGCAGCAGGCTCAGCCGCAGCAGGCGGTCGACCCCGAATTGATCGGCCACGAATCCAGAGATCACACGTCCCACCCCGATCGATCCCCAGTAGACCCCCACGGCTAATCCAGCTGTGTCGGGGCGAATGTGGCGAGACTCAGTCAGTACGGTATAGGTCCACTGACTGAACGTGACTTCCAGGCCGGTGTACAGAAAAAAGACCGCCATCTGAAGCCACACGGTCGAGTGCCGCAAGGCGACTCTGGCACCGACGGGTGCCCGCTTCTCCTCCACAACAGCGGGGGGAGTCCCCCAGGATCGGCAGGTGATCAGGAACATCGCTGACAAAGCCAGCATTGTCCCTCCCATCGTTGCGTACCCCACGCTGTAATGGCGACCGTGGGCGAGTACGTTCGACATCAGGACTGGCCCGATCAATGCCCCGAAGCAATAGCAGGCATGCAGCCAGTTGACCTGTCGAGCTGACATGTGATGGGCTGCGTACCCATTCAGCCCGGAATCGATCGCACCTGACCCCAGACCATGCAGCAGTGCACAGAACAGGAAGGCAAGCCAGATCGGAGCGACCCCGAATCCAAACATGGCGGAAGCGACGAGACCGGTGCTCGCAGCCAGGACCAGACCGATGCCGTATACGTGCATCAACCGGCCAGCGAAGAAGCTGCTCAAGAGGTAACCCAGGCCTGACACCACGAGTACGACGGCGATGGCCTCTTGGCGTCGATGAAAAGTGTCTCGCACCGAGGGCCACGCGACTCCGATGACCGCGTCAGGCAACCCCAGGCTGATAAAACTGATAAAGGCCAGCGCGAGCAGAAAGCCTCGGGGGCGGGCGGTGAGTGGGGGAGTCATTCCGGCGAGTTCTTTCATGCCATCCGTGACGCAGAACTTCCATGGAACCGCCGCGAGCAGATGCAGTGGCCGGACTGGGTGTGTCGGTCGCATTTTGGCAAGGAGGGGAATTCGCCGCAACACGATTGTTCGCAGGCCGCGATCAGCAGAGGACGCTCATTAGGAATCAGATCTCGGGGATCGGTCTGAAAACGCTCTGGAGTCGATGGATCAATATTGAATACAGTTCCGTTGCGTTTCACCGTCCGGAATCCACTTGGAACCACAGCAAAAGTCGTCGGCATCACGATGTCGTGACTCCCCATTCGCAATGACACAGAAATCCCCCCAGCTGGATGTTTCGCGGTCGTTCTGCATCATGCTGCATGATGTGGCACCGATCTATGAGGAACATGTCGCGACATTTACGAAGTCACTGGCGCCGCTGGTCGGCAATGCCATGGCTGCAGCTGTGGTGCCATGTTGGGGTGGGGTACCCCTGTGCGAAAAGGATCGACCGTTTCTGGACCGTGTCTGTGCGGAGTACGCGAATATCCAACTGCACGGCTTCGAGCACTTTCGCCCTGGACGCAAGGGGCTGGTCTCGATGATCGCCGATGGCAAGGACGAGATGAATGGCCTCGACCCGGCGGAGACCGATCGTCGACTGGCGGCGGGGCAGGAAATCCTGCAGCGCTGGATGGGGCAGCCGGCCACCGGGTTCATTGCGCCGACATATAACATCGGACATGCTACGCCGGACCGACTGGCGAAGTTTGGAATGCACTACACGGTCGGTTATGGCAATGTCGTGACGTCGAGCGGGCAGAAACTGGCGTTGTCGAGCTGGATCTGGGATGTGTCGCCGATCCGACTGCTCTGCCGTGCGGGTTACCGGTGGGGAGAAATTCAGTACCGGTTCCGCCGCGATGCCTTGCCGTGCGTCGTCCTGCATCCGCTCGATCTGGATCGTGGATTTCTTCCACAGATTGAGCGGACCGTGAAGAAGCTGCTGGACGCGGGACGCGAGCCTGTATTGCTCGAGTCCTTCGGGTTTGGGGCTACGCCTTTACGTGCCTCGGCTTGATCATCTGTCCCGAGATGAACGTCGCTCCTCGCCAGTGCGTGTGGACCAGACCGGCGTGAGACAACAATGCTCGCACGACGGTTGCTATCACGAACAACCGACCCACAGCTGCGAGCGGAGCTGTGAAGAACGGAGCACCGACCATGCGGAAGAGCGCCACGTCGATTGTCGACCGAAGACCGAAGGCGACGGCGAATCCCAGCCCCGCACCCTGAGTCAGCCAGTCAAAGCTTCCCGTTTGCAGGGCACTGGCCAGTCCCCAGAGTACTCCTCCGAGCGGCAGCAGAAACAACACGAACATCCGGCACAGGGTGATCGCCAATTGTGACGGTGTCAGGGCTCCCTTGAAGATCCGGCTCCAGCCATTCCAGGACTCGGTCACGGTTTCATAAGAACCCGTTTTGTAGAACCCTTCGGCCTGTGCGACTCGCAGCTGTAGCCCCGCTCGTTTGGCCCCACGAGCCAGTTCGAGGTCTTCGCTGATTTTTGATCGCACCGAACTCCAGCCGCCGATCGACTCGAACGGCGCGCGGCGGACCATAATGAACGCTCCATTGGCGAACGCATCGGGCCAGCGCGGGTCACTGGCTCGTTCTGGCCGCAGCCAGAAGAGCAGGGCTTCTGCACAGCACGGGACTGCTAAACACTCCCGCAGCGTATTCATCGTGTACTGAGCGGTGATCGAGAAGAAGTCGACTTTGTCACGCAACATCTCGACGACGCTGGTCCGTAAGGCCGTCGGCGCCAGGAACTCACAGTCGGCGTCGGTGAAGCACACCATGCTGCCGCTGGCGCTCTTCATGCCGAGGTCGAGCGCATGCGGCTTGCCGAACCACCCCGCAGGCAGTGACGTGACATGACTGACTCGCAAACGTCCCGCGAATTCCACCGCCAGTCGATCGAGAATCTCACCCGTGTCATCGGAGCTGCGGTCGTTCACGGCGACCACTTCGAGATCGGGATAGTCCTGGCGGAACAACGAGCGGATACATGTTTCGATGCAGTTCGTCTCGTTCTTGGCGGCGACAACGACCGTCAGCTTCGGAAGGTCCGACGCAGGACACGGACCAGCCAGCGGACGCAGCGTCGATCGCTTGCGGCAGGCCCCGATAAAGACAATTACCAGTACGGCCCAGATCGCGGCGATCGCCCAGGCGAGTACGGTCAATTCACTGGATGGAGGATAGTCCATTGGATTGGATTCCTGGTCGACAATGTCGGGCGACGAAGCAAGTTCGCGTCGCCGACATCAACCTGATGTGTCCGAACTCGGACCAGACTCAGGCTGCAAAGGGTCGGTATGCAATGTTCGTGGAGTGGGGAATCGCACGAGAAAGGTCGAACAGGCGAAAGGGTGAAGTACCTGCGGAAGCCGGTTCCCTCACGTGGACCCTGTCCGAGGGACAACGTTCCACTCTCTCGTGGCGAGACTGGAGAAACCTACGCCCGGTCTGACAAAGGGCAATTTGCCGCTGCCTGAAGATTCAAAAACACCACAAAGAGTGTGCGGTGTGCGTTATCTCCGGAATAATGCGACTATTGATCGAAGGCGGGTGAGACCGTTGGTCGTTGTATTTCTTACAAATCAGCTTGATGGTCGCTTGGGTTCGAATGACGTGTGACTCATAGATCAGGCGCCACTACCGATCAGTGCGATTCCGCTTGGACTGGTGGTCGTCCCCAGCGCTGCCGTTGGCCGCTCCTGTTCACGATCTCAGCCACGCTGTACTCGGTCCCGTCGATCTCTTCGTCGGATGCGGGAAAGCTCGCTGGTGGCGGGGAGATGGCGATGAAGTGGGTCACAGCTGATGTCTGGATCTTCTGAAACGGGATATGACTGGTTTTGCATTGTTGCTGACCATCGGGGCCCGGGATGGCTTCCTGGCTGATACAGTTCATCAATTCGATGCTGTCCGGGGTCGATCGCAGAATGGTTCCTGTATAGCGGCCCCCGGATTTGTCATGGATGCCCACTTGGGAACCTCGGGGCGTGTTGATCATCTGCTCCAGCAGGAACTCGTTGTCCAGACGGGCGAATTCCTTGGTGTCCACAATGACATCGTTAGACGCTGTGGATCTGTCGGGAGTGCTCGTGTTTTGTTTTTTCTCGGCCTGCTGGTTCTGCGCAGCGATGAACATCTCTGCTTTGAGTTGGCTCAGGTCTTCTGGGGAGAGAGGGCCGATCACCCGACGTTTAGCGTCCGACTCAGCTTTCTGCTGAGCCATCGCCTTTTCTAATCGTGCCCCACTAATGAAGCAACCAGACAGCATACAACTCATCATTAGAAGTATATTCAGCTGCCGAAACATGTCGGGCCTCTTCGTGATGAGACAGTACTGCCAGTCCCTGGAGTGATAGCGTCATCGACACCCTATTGAGGCAGGCGAGTGATGGTCAAGACGAACGGAGCGCACGGAGGCCCCCAGGCAGCATGACCAGAGAATAGTCTGATTTAACCGGCAAGTGTCGCCGAAGGCTGGGGCATTTGATCCCGACCAAATCACCCGCCGCAGGTGTGGCCGCCACAGGAGTGGTCAGCTGTGGCGATGGCGGAGTCGGACTCGCAGCCGGTGGGGGAGCAGACTTCATCGGAGGAAACATGGTCCCCGGTGACGACATCAAAGCCGAGGTCGGCGACCATCTTGAAGTCTTCCTGCGGGTCCTGACCCTTGGTGGTCAGGTAGTCGCTCACGAACATCGAGTTCGCGGCGTACAGACCCATCGCCTGGAGCCAGCGGAGGTTGATCTCACGACCACCGGCGATGCGGATCTCGACAGCTGGGTGTGCCAGCCGCAGCAGGCAGAGTACCTTTAGACAGTAACGCGGATTGAGTTCCTGAACCGCTTCGAGCGGGGTGCCGTCGATTGAGTTCAGGAAGTTCACCGGAATTGAATGCACTTTGAGCTGGTGGAATTCCTGAATGACATCGACCAGATCCTCCTCGGTTTCGCCCATACCGACGATCAGCCCGCTGCACAGCTCCATGCCCGCCTTGGCGACGACGTTCAACGTCTGCACGCGGTCTTCGTAGGTGTGGGTCGTGCAGATTTCCGAGTAGTAACGGCGGCTGGTGTTCAGATTGTGGTTGATGCGGTCG
>CANJZR010000093.1 GCA_947479075.1 Planctomycetaceae bacterium | reverse complement strand
GCGGTCTCGAGCAGTGCGGTACAGAAGTCGGTCGCGTTATTGACGACCTTGCCCCCCTGCAGCGTCTTGCCAAAGTAATGGCTGACATCGAAGAAGATGTAAAACGCTCCACCCGGTTCGACGAACTTCACGTTCGGGATCTGACGGAAGCGATCCAGCACGTATTCCCGCCGCTTGATGAACTCGGCATGCATCGCTGTGACGCTGTCCTGCGGTCCGGTCAGACCGGCAATGGCTGCGTACTGGCTGATGCTGCACGGGTTCGAAGTCTGCTGGCTTTGCAGGTTGTCGATCACCTTGGTCAGTTCCACCGGCGCGATCGACCAGCCGATTCGCCAGCCGGTCATCGCATAGGCCTTGCTCACGCCACTGACGATAATCGTCAGCTTCTGGACATCTTCGCCGAATGAAGCGAACGAGCGGAACTCGGAACTGCCATAGATCAGCTTCTCATAGATCTCGTCGGACAGAACCGGGATCTGGTGCTTCACAGCCACGCGGGCGAGAGCCTCCAAAGCCGCCACGGGATAGACCGCCCCGGTCGGATTGCTGGGGCTGTTGAGCATCAGCAGTCGGGTATTCGGGGTGATCGCCTTCTCGAACTGCTCGGGCGAAAGGACGTAACCCGATTCGGGGGTTGTTTCGATCAACACCGCTTTGGCACCCGTCAGCTCGACCAGAGCGCTATAGCTGACCCAGTACGGCGTCGGGATAATGACTTCATCGCCAGGTCCGCAGAGCGATGCGATCACGTTGTGGATCGCGTGCTTGGCTCCGTTTGAGACCACAATCTGGCTCGGCTGGAACTTGAGCCCGTAATCGCGTTCGTACGCCTGGCAGATGGCCTGCTTCAGCTCGGGAATCCCGCCCGATGGGGTGTAATGCGTCTGCCCAGCGTCCATGGCAGCTGTGGCTGCGGCCCGGATATGTGCGGGCGTGTTGAAGTCAGGCTCGCCCAGGGTGAAGTCATAAACCTTCACACCGCTCGCTTTGAGTGCTTTCGCTTTTGCCGCAGCTGCGATCGTGGCCGATGGTTGCAGGGTCTTAACGGCGGAAGAAAGACGGAAGCTCATGACAGCACTCAGGAAACGTGTGTTTGTTGCACCCAGAGCTGCGTGGCAGCTGGGAGGAGTCGAATTGTCCGCGTTCGGGAACCTGAGTCAAGGACACGGCGAACCGGCCACGGACTCGAAGCGCTGGAACGACACGACACATCAGCCGTCTGTTCTCTGTTTTACGGAAATAAACTCGAGCCCTCGCCAAAGTGATCTGAGCGATCAAGCTCAAGGGGGGAGTCAGGTTCGGTTTATTGCCAGCTTTGACAATGGACTCGTCACGGACGAGCCAACCCCCCTGAATCGGTCGACTTTCCCGCCTTTCCTCGCTACGGTGTAGGGCTTCCATTGACCAAGGTTGAACTGAGGTTGCGGTGATGTCGAAGCCACGCATTCGAATCGGCATAGTTGGTGCAGGAACGAACACCCGTGTTCGCCATATTCCTGGGTTTCGCGCTGTCGAAGGCGTGGAAGTCGTCGCTGTTTCCAACCGCTCCCGGGAGTCGAGTGAGCGGGTTGCTCGGGAATTCGGCATTCCTCACGTGATCGACCGGTGGGAAGACCTGGTGAAATCACCCGACGTTGATGCGGTGATGATTGGCACCTGGCCCAATATGCACTGCGAAGTGACTTGTGCCGCACTTGCCGCCGGAAAGCACGTCCTCTGCGAAGCCCGGATGGCCCGCGACCTGGCCGAAGCCCGCAAAATGCTGGCGGCGGCCGAAGCCCATCCGAAACTCACAGCTCAGATTGTCCCCAGCCCATTCGGTCTGGAAGTCGGAACCAAGGTCAAGAGGCTCCTGGCGGACAACTTCATCGGTGATCTGCGCGAGTTCGTGGTGATCGGGGCTGATGATCAATTCTGGGACTACTCCCGACCGATCCACTGGCGGCAAGACGCGAACATCAGCGGGAAGAACGTCCTCACGCTGGGAATTATGCATGAGACGCTCACCCGCTGGCTTCCCGAGCCCAACCGGGTCTTCGCTCAGTCGGCCTTGTTCGAAATCGAGCGGCCAGATCCCTCGATCAACGGATACCGGAACTGCTCCGTACCCGACAGCGTGCAGATTCTGACACAGACCGAAAAAGGCGCCCGCGGAATTTACCATCTGAGCGGTACACTACTCTTCGGCCCCGGCAAGCAGATTCACCTCTACGGCAGCCGGGGCACGATCAAGGTGGTCTTCGGCCTGAAGGAACAGCTCTTCGCCGGTTATCACAGCCAGGGTGAACTCAAGGAAATCGAACTCGCCCCGGAGACTCGCGAAGGCTGGCGAGTTGAAGCGGAATTCATCGGCGCAATTCGCGGTGAAGAGCCCGTGAAGTACACGACATTCGCCGACGCGGTGAAATACATGGAGTTCACCGAAGCCGTCTCACAAAGTATCGAGAAACAGCAGCCAGTCAGCCTCCCGCTGGCCTGAACCCATTGAAGTTGTCAGTTGTCATTCACCAGTGCCGGACCTCTGGGATTTGAACTGATCACTGACAACTGACGACTGAAAACTCTCTACCCATGCTGCACATCGTCGACTACGGAATGGGCAATCTGCGGAGCGTCCAAAAGGCGTTCGAGAAGCTGGGCTTTGAGGCCGTAATTACGAACAACCCGCGCGATCTGGCAACTGCCGACCGCGTGGTGCTGCCGGGTGTGGGCGCATTTCGCGATGCGATCGCCGAACTCAAACGACTCGATTTCGTGCCAGCGATTCACGATGCCATCGACAGTGGCAAGCCCTTCCTGGGGATTTGCCTGGGACTGCAACTCTTGTTCGATGTCAGCTATGAAGACGGCGAACACGAGGGGCTGGGTGTCATCCCGGGCCAGGTCGTCCGGTTCAAGTCCCAGCCCGACCTCAAGGTCCCGCACATGGGCTGGAACTCGCTGACACTGACTCAGCCGAACCATCCGGTCCTGAAGGATATTGCTCCCGGGTCGCATTTCTACTTCGTTCACAGTTATCACGTGGTGCCCCAGGACCCGGGGCTCATCGCCGCCACCAGTCACCACGGCGGTGATTTCGTCGCCATGATTGCTCGTGGCAATCTGACCGCAGCTCAATTCCATCCGGAGAAGAGTCAGAAAGTCGGTCTGCAGCTCCTGAAAAATTTTGCGGAGATGAAAACAAAACAGGTCGCTGAGTGACCAGCGACCTGTTGCTCCGACTCTGAATATCCAACGAACTTATTTCGCAGGCTCAGCTGAACGAGCGACCCGGGCTGGGCGCCGACGTACGAATAACATCGCACAGGCTCCAGCTGCCGCCGCGAAGACCAGCCACAACTTGGACTGCGACTGCTTCACAGGAACCGGCTCCTGGATGTCGATTCCGAGGCTGTCGTCCATCACATCAGTTGCAAGAGTTTTTGCCACGGAAGGTTCCTCGGGTGGCGGTGGAGCCACGCCGGACGGCATCAGTAGAGGCGACCGGGTCACGGCGATATCCGGCAAATCCAGATTCCGCCAATCATCGACACTGGCCAGCGAGCCGGGCACGGGCTTCACAACGGGCTCTGATTGCACCTGGCTTTCAACTTGGTTTGCTGGTTTGGGAAATGCCTCGGATGTGACGGCCTGATCCGAGGTGGCGGGAGCCTGCGTCGAATTCACGGAAAGTGGACTCACAGGTGACTCGGGAATCAATCCAACCCCCGTGCCTGCAGGCGGCACAGGCATCGCCGCATGAGTGACTTTAGTCTTCTGGAATGCGGCCTGTGCCGACGATTCAAAGCCGGAGGCCTGGATTCCAGACGACTTACTTCCCAATGACATGGGCTCGTTGGCGACCCCTCGCCACTGATCCTGAGTGTCAGGAAAAGCGGGAATCGAACGCACTGTCTGTGGAATCGGACCGGGTTTGATCTCCATTGACCGTGGAGCCACAGCCACGAAGTCCGACTTGGCCCAGGGGTTGTTTGAACCACCCGATTTCTCGGGGGCTTCAAACACACTGGAGTCTTCTTCGACAGGTTTTGAAGCGGTCGACCAGCCATCCGGAACGTTGGAGAATTCCTTCTTCGCGTGACTGACCTGTTTTCCAGGGTTCGTTGTTTTGTTCTGGAGTTCCGCTAACTCTGCCGAACCGCTGGATGTTTTTCGAGCGGCAAGCTTGTTCTCCTCAAAACGAATCTTCATCAGCACTGCCCGCACAGCATCCGCTGGTTGGTCTTCTCCGGCGGTGAAGTACAGATCCTCGCTATCGGCGATTCGCTGTGCCTGCTGAGCCAAGCGGTATGCGGACCGCAGCTCACCCTGGTTGACTAAGGACTTCGACTGTGAAAGCAGGCCTTGAACCCGGGCCTTGGCTTCGAGTTGCTGAGCTTCTTCCAGCGTGGACTGATCCGACTTGAGCGGGTCTTTCTTCAACGATCCACTCTTCTGGAAAGCTGCCGAGCTTTCTTCCAGCGGATCGTCTTTCAAATCATCGGGACTGATGTCAGCCAGAGGTGTTTTGGCAAACTTCTGGGCATCTTTCTTTTTCCCCCGCTCACTCGATTGCTCGGCAGCAGGAGATTCTTTCGCCCAGGGATGATCGTCGAGAGAAACGGATTCTGATTTCTGAGTGGCCAGTGTTTCCTTCTTCTCACTCAGTCCAGATTTTGATTCCAGACTCCTGGATGATTTCGCAGCTGTCTTTCCCTGGGCGTCTGATTTCTTTTTCGCTGGGACTTCTGACTCATCGAAAAGATCCGAAGTCACAGCCTCACGTCCTCGTGAGTCGAGCAGCGGCTCAGCGACCTCGACATCATCAACTTCCGTCTCTCCCGAGGCGGTTTTCACGCGACGATCACTCGAATCACCGTTCCATTCCGCAGTGGCCAATTCACCCTTCGGGTTCTGGGAGGCCGACTTGCTTGGCTTCTTTGTGGGACTCTTGGCCAGGGCACTTGAGCTCTTTTTCGTCTCCGGACGATCAAACGGATTCTTGCTCGATGAAGCCAGACCCTTCTCGCTCTTCAAGGGAGCAGAGGACTTTGGAGCAGCTGGCTTTTCCTTCGAGGCAAACTTCTCTTTTGAGCTGAGTGCCTGAGATTCGCCCCGTTTCCGTTCGGCGATCTTGCGTTCTGCTTCGACCGCCTCTCGAGCCGCGTTGTCTTTCAGGCTGGTGGCAACATCCCGTGTTCCTCGGGCACATCCGCACAAAGCGAACCCCGACAGGCACGTAATGGCCACAGCGGTAAACCAACGATTTCGAGCAGGTGAACTTTTTCGCATGGACACGTCCCCCCAGACGTATAGACTCTCTGTCTTCTCGGGGTATCGTCGTGCTGGTTGTCGCGAGTGGATCGATTAGTCCTGGAAGGAGGGTTTTTCCGTCCGTTCGGGTCAAATCGGTCGTACCTCTTACCAGAACCTCCCACCTTAAGCTGGAACCGATACGAATCGATTCCCGGTGATGTGAATAACGTGTTGATAAATGGGTGATGCCTGTGAGTGAAATATTCAAGATTGTGGTCGTTACCTGCCTGGAATCAGAACCGTCACCACTGCCCAACAATGAGCCACGATTCACCAACGTTCTACCGCCACTTTTTCCACAGTCTATTTTTCCGATCCTTTGAAACAAACTGTTTGTACTGTTACACTTGTGTCGGAACCACCTCTTCATTGACTCGCTTTTTAGCGGACTATACTGATACTGGTGATTCAATCTTCTTTGTTCTTCGGAAAGAACGACTCCCATGAACCTGATCTGCTCACGTCAACTTCTCGCGACTGCTCTCGCTACGGTCAGTGGAGTGTTACCGACTCGAACCACCAAAGAGATTCTCAAAAACATCAAGCTGACGGTCGCTGATGGAGTCGCCACATTGATCGGAACCGACCAGGAAGTCGGCATCCGGTACCAGATGCCTGAAGTCAAATCGAACTCGACCGGGGAAGTGTTGCTGCCCACTCAGCGGGTGACCGCGATTCTACGCGAGCTGCAGGACCCCGAAGTGACAATCGATGTGACCGATCGCTCACTGACCATTAAGTCAGGTCAGAGCGAATTCAAACTGTCCGTCGAAGACCCGGCGGAATTCCCCGAAGTCACCGCCTTCAAGGAAAAGGACTACCACATTCTGGTCGGTTCCGTTCTGAAGCAGGGGATCCAGCGCACGATCTTCTCGACCGATGTCGAAAGCACACGGTACGCTCTCGGCGGAGTGCTGATGGAAATGCGGAAGGACAGCGTCACTCTCGCAGCCACTGACAGCCGCCGTCTTGCCGTATACACCGCAGCGGCCAGTGCCCATGGAAGCGTGTCCGAGGAAGTGGTTGCTCCGGTCATTCCCGCCAAGGCGATGCAGCTGATTGAACGCAGCATCCAGAGCGGTGACCAGGAGGTCCACATTGCTCTCCACGCAAACGATGTGCTGGTGCGGAGCGGAAATTCGACGATTTATGCCCGACTGGTCGAAGGACGCTTCCCGCGTTACCAGGACGTGATTCCTGACGAAACGACACGGACGATTTCATTCGTCGTGGGGCCGTTCCTGTCTGCTGTGCGGCAGGCCATGATCGTCACCAATGAAGACAGCAAGGGCGTCGACTTCTCCTTCGATTCCGGGGCTCTGACACTCAAAAGCTCGGCCAGCGATGTCGGGACCTCGTCGATCCAGCTGCCTATCAGCTTAGAAGGCGATGACATCTCGGTGACTTTCGACCCGAAGTTCGTGGCTGACTTCCTGAAGGTGCTCGATCCGTCGAGCCAGGTCACTCTCAAGATGGTCGATGAGAATAGCGCAGCGGTGTTCAAGGCGGACGACAACTACACCTACGTCGTCATGCCGCTGGCTCGGGACTAACGCTGACAACTGGTGATCAGCGTCATCGAGGCCTGGTTCTTCCCTGAGGGCGTGATGCATCCCCAAAAGCCGCCTGAACCAAGGAATCTTCCGCCTCCGATTCGGGAGGTCTCCAAGCTGGGCGATGTTCTCTCCAAGGTCATTGCCATGCGTGGCATTGGTCGCATCCGTGGCGATCGCCAACTGGCTGATGCATGGAAGAGTGCCGCTGGACCTGAGATTGCCGAAGGTTCACGGCCCACCACGCTGCGGAACGGAACACTTCAGATACTGGTCACCAGTTCTGCACTCCTCGCGGAACTGGTGAGCTTTCACAAGGCGACGATTCTGGCCCGCCTGAAAGCAGAACATCCCAGCCTCAAGGTCCGAGAACTCAAGTTTAAGCTACAGAGCCGCGGATAAGGCTCGGATCGTCGCCCCGGCCAATGAGTAAGCAGACGTTATGGCCACCGAATCCAAAGCTGACGTTCATCGCGTAATCGATTTTCGCATCGATTGCTGATCCCGGGATGTAATTCAGATCGCAGTATGGGTCCGCATTCTTCAGGTTGATCGTTGGTGGCAACTTCTGATCGACCAGAGCCATACAGCAGATACCCATCTCCAGGCCCGCCGCTGCCCCGATCAGATGACCTGACATACTTTTCGTGGAGCTGATACGCAGATGCTTCGCGGCATCGCCAAAGCCAATTTTGAGTGCCAGTGTTTCGGCGACATCATTGAATTTCGTCGCAGTCCCGTGAGCATTCACATAGACACGATCTGCGATTTCTTCGGGGATGACTTTGCAGTTCTGCAGGCACTCGGCCACTGACCGGCCAGCTTCTCTGGCTGTCGGATCGGGCTGTGTGATGTGAAACGCATCTGAAGTGACGCCCCGGCCGAGGAATTCCGCGTATGCCGTACCTTTGCGTTGCCGCAGGTGCGATTCGGATTCAAAGACGAGGCACCCTGCTCCTTCCGACATGATCAGGCCACCCCGCTCCCGGTCAAATGGCCGCACAGCTTCGGTCGGGTTATCGTTAAAGCCCTTCGCCATCGCCCGCATGTTGATGAACGAGGACATGCCCAGGCGCGTGAGCGAGGCTTCAGTCCCTCCCGTGATCACGACATCAGCTTCGCCGCAGGCAATCAGGCGTGCGGCATCGATCATCGCGTGCCCGCTGGACGCACATGCGCTGCTCACGGTGTAAGCCGGTCCATTGAATCCGGTCGCAATACAAACATTGGCCGCAGCTGCATTCGGCATCAGTAGCGGAATCGTCATCGGACTGACTCGACGGGGTCCGCCCCGCAGAAGGTTCTCGGTCTGCTCCTGCAGCGTCAGAAGTCCCGAAAGCCCGGCGCCCATCACTACGGCCCCGCGTGAGCCAAGGCTCAACTTATCCAAACCAGCGTCCTGCAGAGCCTGTAACGCAGCTGCAACGGCGAACTGTGAGGCCCGATCCATTTTGCGGGCGGAAGTGTGTTCGTTGACTTCGACCACTTTCGGGTCGAATTCCCGCACTTCCCCACCGATCTTGACTTCCAGATCCGAAACATCGATCTGAGTCAGCTGCGCGATCCCCGACTGACCAGCCAGCAGTTTATTCCAGACCGACTTCTGGTCATTTCCCAGCGGGCAGACGAGTCCGACTCCTGAGACGAAAACTCGCTGCATTCGATGATCCAAGCCGATCGAGAGGCGGAAGCTAGGGGGACGAGGCGAATCCCCAAAGCCAGAGGCGAGGGAACTCGATTCGACGCCAAGAGAACCCGGAAAGTCGACAGATAGTAGGCAATCAGGCCAAATAGAAAAGTCGCTTTCCCATTTGTCAGTCATTTTTCGGGGAGTCGCGAAGAGTCTCCTTCCCGGATAGAATGCGGCGGCGTGATGACCAATGATCAGGCAGGGGACAGCGCTCTGTCACTTGGCCGAAGATGGATCGAGGGGTCTGACATGCTAGCCGGTGAGGTTCTTCCCTCCCCAGTCGACCTACAGGCGATGAGGCGTGGAATGAGCTGTACGACATACCGCCACCTCGGGGCTCATCCCACCCTGCAAGACGGTCGAGCGGGTGTTTATTTTGCGGTCTGGGCGCCCCAGGCCACCGAAGTCTGTGTGATTGGCAACTTCAATGGCTGGCGGCATGGCGAGTTTTATCTGAGTTCCAGTCCGAATGGAGTCTGGTACGGATTCGTGCCCGGAATCGGGTCCGGTGAGCACTACAAGTACAGCCTGCGTACCACTTCGGGGAAGATTCTGGAGAAGGCCGACCCCTACGCCTTCTTCTCGGAACCGCCCCCGAAAACCGCCAGTATCGTTTGCTCCGTACTGGATAACTATGACTGGGAAGATCAGTCGTGGATGCAGCGGCGGGCCCAGACAAACTGGTACCAGAAGCCGATTTCAATCTATGAGGTCCATCTCGGGTCCTGGCGTCGGCCCTGGGACAACCGGAAGTACTGCAGCTACCGTGAACTGGCTGTGCAGCTGGTCGCCCATGCGAAAGATCTGGGATTTACTCACCTGCAACTGATGCCGGTGTCGGAGTACCCCTTTGACGGGTCATGGGGATATCAGCCAACCGCTTACTTCGCCCCGACATCGCGGTATGGCAGCCCGCAGGACTTTCAGTTCTTTGTCGATTACTGCCACCAGCACGACATTGGCGTGTTGATCGACTGGGTTCCGGGTCATTTCCCGACCGATCCGCATGGGCTGGGTCGGTTCGATGGCTCGGCTTTGTATGAGCATGAGGACTCCCGGAAAGGGTTCCATCCCGACTGGAACACTTACATCTTCAATTATGGGCGGGACGAGGTCCGCAATTTCCTGCTCTCGAATGCGCGATTCTGGTGTGATGTCTATCACGTCGACGGACTTCGGGTCGATGCGGTCGCCTCGATGCTGCACCTGGATTACTCCCGCCCCGCAGGTCAGTGGATTCCCAACATCCACGGAGGGCGCGAGAACCTCGAAGCAGTGCAATTTTTGAAGGACATGAATGTCTCGCTGCATGCCGAGTTCCCGGGCATCCTGACGATCGCCGAGGAATCGACCAGCTGGCCGCTGGTTTCTCGACCGGTCTACGACGGCGGTCTTGGCTTCAGCATGAAGTGGGATATGGGATGGATGAATGACTCGCTGAAGTACTTCGCCCGCGAACCCATTTACCGCACTCATCATCAGAACGAGTTCACGTTCCGCTCGATGTATGCGTTTACCGAGAGTTTTGTGCTGCCGCTGTCGCATGACGAGGTCGTCCACCTCAAGGGCTCGCTGATCAAGAAGATGCCTGGCGATCCCTGGCAGAAGTTC
>CANJZR010000092.1 GCA_947479075.1 Planctomycetaceae bacterium | reverse complement strand
CCGAGTACCTCGATCTGATTCTGTCAGCCAAGATCGTCGACTCGATCGATGAGGCGATCAACCACATCGCTGAATACGGCTCGCATCACACCGAAACGATCATCACCAACGACCTCGCTGCCAGCCGGAAATTCACAGCTGCGGTCGACTCTTCGGCGGTGATGGTCAACGCCAGTACCCGATTCAACGATGGCGGCGAACTGGGACTGGGAGCTGAAATCGGGATCAGCACCGACAAGTTCCACGCCCGCGGGCCGTGCGGACTGATCGAATTGACCAGCTACAAATATGTGGTCCACGGGGATGGCCAGATCCGGAACTAGGCATTCCGCCAGCCAGCGGGTCGATGGGAGTCGGTCGGCGAATCCAGTAGGATGTGCGTCGCATCGAGACAAAGAGCCCTCCCCAGCATCTCATCATGCCTCCCCAGCCCCAAGACGAATTAGCCGAAGACCAGGAACACGCCCGTAACTCTGCTGAGGCAGACATCGGGATCGTGGCAGCCTTGTCGATGGAAGTCGCCCCGTTTGTGGGCCGCTGTCTGCCCGTGCAGTCCTATGTGGGCGACCGCTTTCAGGTCAGTGGCGTGCTGCTGCACGACATACGCATCGCGGTTGTCGAATCGGGAGCGGGAGCAAATCTGGCTGCCCGGGCTACCAATACGCTGATCGATGGGCACGCGCCGAAATGGGTCGTCTCAGTCGGATTCTCGGGAGCGTTACAGCCACATTTGAAGGTTGGGGACCTGGTGGTGGCCAATGCGATTGTCGATCGGCAAGGCAAGGGATTGAGCGTTCCTGTCCAGATGCAGTCGGCCCCGCAGGATCGACTCTTTGTCGGAAAGTTCGTCAACACCGAGCAGATCGTCCGTCTGGCCGCCGACAAGCAACAGCTGGGGGAGTCGACAGGAGCCCTCGCCGTCGACATGGAGTCGCTGGCCGTGGCCCGAGTCTGTGCTGAGCGGAACATCCGCTTTATGGCGGTGCGAGTGATCAGTGACGATTTGAGCAAGGACCTGCCGCAGGAGGTGCTGTCGGTCTTTGGCAGTACCGGCTACCGGCGAGCAGGTGCCGTGCTCAGCGCCCTGTGGAATCGTCCCAGCAGTTGGAACGACATGTGGCAGCTCCGTGAGCAGGCGGTCGTGGCCGCAGCCCGACTGGGACTCTTTCTCCGCAACGTCGTCGAGCGACTGGGTGAAGATTGCCGCTGAGACGTGAGTGACATAATCCACAAATACAGTGATGGAGCGTTATCTCAACTGGCTGGAGTGTCTGTCACACACTGCGATCTCGGTTGGCGTGGACACCTCTTGACAGGCCCCAAGTGACTAGGACACAATCACTTGTTGCAACGGGCAGCGTCTCTGGCACTGTTGCAAACATCCTTTCGGGCTGTGTTCTCACCGAGTCTGACTGAAGTCCCCAAGTCTCTCGTCGATCAATCCTTACTGCCAAGAGGAGTGGAGCCATGATGCGTCTGAAGCGTCAACGCGGATTTACACTAATTGAGTTGCTAGTTGTCATCGCCATTATCGCTCTCCTCGTAGCCATGCTCCTGCCTGCCGTGCAGCAAGCTCGCGAAGCTGCCCGCCGATCCGCATGTTCCAACAATCTGAAGCAGTTGTGTCTGGCCATGCACAACTACCACGACTCACACAAAATCTTCCCCCCGGGGCAGATCACAAATCCGCTCGGCATCAATACGAATGGTGGGGGCGGAGGAGGTGGTGGAGGTGGGTCCGGTCCCGGGAACAACCAGTTCGCCGACAACATCGGTCGCTATGCCAGCCCCACAGAAGCGAGCGCTCAGGTTTCGCTCTACAGCTCGTTGCACGGAACCAGCTGGGCTGTTCACCTGCTCCCGTACATTGATGAGCAGGCTCTCTACAACTACTGGAACTGGAACCTGAATGTCTGGGGCAATGCCAACCCTGGAGTACTTGCCGCAGACCAGTCATTGATTCGTGCACCGTTGACCGATCTGGAGGTCTTCTACTGTCCGACTCGCCGTTCACAGATGATGTCGACCTCGACCTACGCAAACTGCCAACGTGTTGACATCAACTGGACCAAGGGCGGAAACGACTACGCGGCCGTCACCGGTTCCGGAATCTCCTTTAACGAGCCAGATCGTCAGACCTACTGGCTGACTCCCGCCCAGCTTCAGCTGACCGTGAACGCAGTGGGACTGTCTCCATACAGCCAACATTCGCTCAATGTGGGCATGTTTGGCGTGAACTCCGGGGCCCGCCTTGCGGACGTGACAGACGGGACATCGAACGTCTGTATGGTCGCTGAGCGGACAGTCTTCAAGGCTCCAGTCGTCACCAACAACAACCCACTTCCGAACCAGGCGGCCATTAACCTGGTCACCAGCAGTGATGGTTGGTCCTATGGCGGACCAGCGACTCTGCTCAGCTTCCGCAACGCACCTCACACCGGATTGCACTTCGACGAAGCTGACAGCCTGCACCCGGGAATGGTCCAGGTTGGCATGGCGGATGGAACTGTCCACCAGGTCAGCGTAAACATTGACATCCGAACCTGGAGAAACCTGGGAAACATGGCCCAGGGCACTCCGGTCGAAACTCCGTTCTAGGGTATCTCTCCCGGAATATTTCAGCGGGGCGGCTCTGCGACATTCGTGGAACCGCCCTGCTCTTATGTATGCTGTACAGCTCCGGGTGAAGTTCCTTGTTGGGTGAATCCAACTCCCAGGTTAGTCCTTCCTTCCTCAAAGCTTGCCGCCATGACGATTCGGTACACCTGCGACAAGTGTGAATCGGTCCTGAAGATCAAGGATGAACTTGCGGGCACTGACGGAAAGTGCCCGAAGTGCAAGACACGCTTCGTCGTGCCTCAGCCCGCCCCGGACGCAGAGCCTGGCGCAGCTGCGCCTTCGCACAAGTCGCTGCCCAAGGTCGCCCCCACCTCACCAGTACGATCGAAGCCCATCGCAGCGGAGGCCACCTCTGGGGACGGAATTCCCACGGCGAAACACGTCAAAGCACCTCACAAGGGTGGCGAGAAAACGCCAGAAAAGCCCGCCGCGAAAGCTCCCTCCAAGCCTGCAGACGATGATGAGTTCGACCCGGTCTCGTTCCTGATGGAAGGACCGCGTAAGAAGCCAACCTTTGAACCGGAGCCCGATGACGACGATAAGCCGGCGCCACGGTCGCGAGGGGGCGCTCCGGCTTCGCGCGGGAAAGGAGGCGGTCGCGGCTTTTCACTGGATGACGATCTCGACGACGAAATTGACGCCCCTCCCCCCACCCGCAAGTGGGGCGCGAAAAGCGATTCCGACTCCTCCATGGGGCGAGAGCCCGTGAACTCCCGGAATGTTGCTCAGGACCTGCTGACCCGGTCGATGGAAGAGAGTCGCGTCCGGGCGGGGGAAATGCCGGAATCCAAACCTCGTTTCAATTTTGACTTCGCTGGCATGTTCCGCGAATTCGGATTGAAAGGAGGGGGAATGATTCTGGGCATCATCGTGGGTGCCTACCTGATTTACGCTGGCATGCAGAGCATGATGGGGACGAAGATCAAACTGCCCCCGCTGGGTTATGTCAGCGGGACCATCACCTATGAAGGTCAACCTGCCGTTGGTTTGAAGGTCTACTTCAGTCCCGTGGAACGGGCAATTCCGGGGGCCAATGAAAAAAAGGAACGATCCCGAGATTCGATCGGGATCACAAATTTGAAGGGCGATTTTGTCGCGTACTATTTACCTGACACAGCAGGGGCGAGGGTGGGCCCCTGTCGAATCTGGATGGAGTCGATGGACCCCAAAATCGTCATCCCTACCAAGTACGGACCGGGTTCCACCCATCTGCTGGAAGTGAAATCCGGCCCGAACGAATACGTGAAGATCGAACTCAAGCCGGGGCGAACTGCCTCGCAGTAGACTGCCATCGCCCTGAGTTCCTCACCATTTCCATGAAGATCGAATTTCGTTGCGACAATTGCGATCGTCTTCTGCGTGTTTCGGATCTTCATGTCGGGAATGAAGTCTCCTGCCCGGCGTGTCTGGCGCCAACTACTGTCCCCGACGTTGACGCTGATCCTCCGCAGCTGAGCGATGAACCGCTCGAAGAAACCTGGGCTCCACAGACAGCCTCGTTCTCGAAGATCATTCAGGACACGTGGACGCTGTACGGCCAGAACCTGGGCATGCTGGTGGTCGTCACACTCATCGATCTGCTGCTGTGGCTCCTCGGTCTCGTGTCGATCCTCATCCCGGCAGTGGGAACGTTCGCGGTACTTCAAGAAGCAGTTCAAATCCCGATTGAGCTGTCTATGATCGCCATGTTTCTGGTGATGCTGCTCGGTTTCATGTTCCTCGTGAACTCGATGACATGCAGTCAAACCGTGTTTTTTCTTAAGGTCGCTCGCGGGGAACGCACATCGATCCGGGATGCGTTTCGTGGTGGCAGTGGAACCAGAAAGATCACGATGCTGCCGACTTTTTTTGCACTGCTGATCTTTTCGGGGTTGTCGATGCTGGTCGTTCCGGGAGTCGCGGCATACCTCTTTTTCTGGCCATATATCTGGATCTGGGCTGACCGAAAGACGGGAGGTCGAGACAGCCATGCCTTCTCGCTCGCGGCGACGCTCTCCAACCGAAACATCGGCACATCGCTCGCAATTTCCGGGATCGGGATTGTGATGACGTTTCTGGGGCTGAGCTTCTTCGGCTACTCGCTGTTTGGCCTCTTGAAAGCGGTCGCTTACCTGCACATGTCCGGGCAGGAAGTGACCGGACTGAAGGGGCCGCTGCCCCCTCCCATGGAAAGCGACACGCTTGAGGGGTAACACTCTCTCCAACGAGACGGCGGATCCTCTCGACACCCTCGATTTCCCATCCCGAGCAATGGTGCAAACTCCCCGTACCGATATGATAAGGGACTCTGTTCCCAGTCCCGTGTTTTTCGTGTTCCCATGCCACCCAAGTCCTCGGACGGCCCACGTCTGAAATCGTTTCAACCGCCCCAAGGGGCACTCTCATTGATCGCGGGCTCTGCCAGTCCACATCTGGCTGGCAAGATCGCCTCGGCACTGGGCGTTCGCCTGACCCCCAGTGAGGCCCACTACTTCAGCGAAGGGAACGTATTCGTCCGGGTCCTTGAGAATGTCCGTGGCCGCGACTGCTTCGTGATTCAGGGAATTCACGGTCCGGTCAACGACAACTTCATGGAGTTGCTGTTCTGGGTCGATGCTCTGAAGCGTGCCAGCGCCTCACAGGTGACCGCTGTCATTCCATTCTTCAGTTACGCCAAAGCCGACAAGAAAGACGAACCCCGGGTCTCGATCCGCGCTCGTGTCTGTGCCGATGCCATCGAGGCAGCTGGGGCGGACCGCTGTCTGATGATGGATCTGCATAGCCCGCAGATCCAGGGGTTCTTCCACATTCCGGTCGACCATCTCTACGCCCGCTATGTCGTGGCCGACCATATCAAGGCACTGGGGCTGACCGATCTGGTCGTCTGCAGCCCCGATATCGGCTTTGCGAAGAGTGCGTCCGCCTTCGCCAATTACCTCGGCGTGCCGGTTGCCATCGGGAACAAGACGCGTCGCGACCATACGGAAACTGCCCATGTGCTCGAAGTCATCGGAGATGTGAAGGACAAGAACGTTCTGATTGTCGACGACTTCACAATCTCTGGCGGTACGCTGATCTCGATGGCTGAGGTCCTCAAAAGCCGCGGGGCCAAAGAGATCTACGCTGCAGTGTCTCACGGCGTTCTCGCTCGCGACGCGGGGGAGAAGATCGCAGCCAGCCCGATCAAACAGCTGTTCATGACGGATACGATCGAGGGACCAGATGCTGCGCTGCCTCCCAACGTGACGGTCGTCTCGGTGGCCAACCTGTTCGCCGAAGCGATCCGCTCCATCCACGACCGAACCAGCGTCTCGCAGCTCTTCCCCGATGGCCCCGTGGCCTAAATTCAGCGGTCCAGCGCACGCCCAATAGTCTGTGGTCACTGCCCCGAAATCGCGTCTATGTCCTCACCATCCCACCGCGATGTCCGCATGAGAGGCTTCGCCAGCCGACACACGGTTGATGCTGCGTGGGCATGGTTGGATCACTTGGTGAATCCGCTCTCTTGCGAACGAGTGCCTCTCGCTCAGGCGACAGGTCGCGTATTGTCAGAACCGCTGGTCGCGGGAACGAATGTCCCCGCCTTCGACCGGGCTGCGATGGATGGTTTTGCTCTGCAAGCTGACGAGACAATTGGTTCCAGCAACTACTCACCCGCTGAGTTTCGCGTCCTCGGTGAAAGCTACCCGAACCGCCCCTGCAGCGCGACAGTCATCGCTGGCACCTGTGTCCGCATCATGACAGGAGCCCCCGTCCCTGCGGGAGCCGATGCCGTGATCCCCGTCGAGAACACCCGGGAAACGCCGACCGGAATTGAAGTCACCGACGCCATCCCCCGGGGCAAGCATATCGGTCGAGTGGGTGAAGATATCTCTGTCGGCCAGATCGTCTTACCTGCCGAGCGTAGACTGCGCCCACAGGATGTCGCGGTCGCTGCCTCTCTGGGACACGCGGATCTCGCTGCATATCGCCAGCCTCGCGTGCGAATCGTCCTGACGGGCAATGAGCTAGTACAGCCCGGCCAGCCATGCGGCCCGTACCAGATCTATGACTCGAATTCATTCCAACTGCACGGGCTGATCGCACGCGATGGAGGTGTAATCGAAAGCATTCAGCACCTGAGTGATGACGCAGCTGCGATTCGAGAAGCGTTGCTGGCTCCCGGAGCAGATGTCATTTTGATCTCGGGTGGTTCGAGCGTGGGAGCGGAAGACCACGCCCCCCAGCTGGTCGCAGAGCTCGGTGAGCTGCCGATTCACGGCATCGCGATGCGACCGAGCAGCCCTGCAGGACTGGGCCGTATTGGAGAAGCCCTCGTGGTGTTGCTCCCTGGCAACCCGGTGTCTTGCCTGTGTGCATACGACTTCTTCGCGGGTCGTGCGATTCGCCGCATGGGGGGGCGATCGATCGGCTGGCCCTACCGCTCTTCGACGGAACGAATGGCCCGCAAAGTGGTGTCTGCGATTGGCCGCGTAGACTATTGTCGCGTGCGACAAACGGAGGAGGGGATTGAGCCACTGGCTCTGAGCGGTGCGTCGGTCCTCTCGTCGACGACTCGCGCCGATGGTTTTGTCGTCATACCGGAGATGAGCGAAGGTTACGCGCCGGAGGCTAAGGTCACGGTGTTCTGGTACGACTGAACATGGCTTTGTGCAGAGCGGGGACAACTCGGCAATTCCGGCATTTTGAGTTCACGTTCCCTTCGCTCTCTGACGTATCACCTGATGAAATTCACAACATTCTGCTGGCACGAGGACGCACCATGTGGTTCACGGAAACACCCTGGCCTCCGATCGCGATTCTCGGACTGGTTGCGTTGGGATCGCTGTTCATTGCCATGCAGACACAGGTCATGAAATGGCTCGTGCCTGCGTGCTTGTGCGTCGTGCTGGCCTGCGTTGTCTGGGCGGTCGAACGATCCATCGTCACGCCAGGCGAGAAAGTCGAAGGCAGCCTGCTCGCGATGATCGATGCGTTTCAAAAGAAGAACGAAGCCCAGACGCTGAGATATATCTCCCCCGCACCCGCCAGTGCGGGACTGGTCGCACTGGCCAAAACCGCAATCAAGCTGGTCGATGTCAAGAATGAATATGCCGTCAGCGACATCCAGATCAACACGTTCGCCAATGACACAGCTGCAACCAGCCACTTCCGGGTGAATGGCACGGTTAGTACACCCTCGCAAGGCAGCGTCGGCCACCAGCCCTTCCGGTTTAATGGCAAGTGGCGACTGGAAGGTGGCGAATGGCGACTCACCGAGATCGAGGACCTCAATCCCATCAATGGGGAGGTCCTGAACCGCTTCAATCAGCTGAAGTAATCCGCGCGAACCCCCACTGCCCAACTCACCAGCAGCGGCGTTCGCGCATTGATGTGCACTGCCCTTGAAACAGAGGGGGCACTACTTCTTCAGGACATGATCCGCAGGCTTCAGGCCCTTAACGAATCCACCAAAGCTGAAAGCCGAAGGCGCATACTCGCCAACCAGATCGACGTTCGATGCCGGATCGATTTTGTCCTCGAGCCCGAGCGTCCAGTACGTCGCATTCACCAGCAGCCGGCGGACTCCCGCGTTCTGCAGATCCTGGGCTGCTCCCATCGTCGTGGTGAACACTCGACCTGCTTTTCCCGACGATCCAGTGAACGTCTTGACCCAGGCGACGGGCATCATCGGAGCATTCTTCTCTCCCGGGAGGGGAGGATCTTCTGGCTTCATCCCGGTCAGAATTTCCCCCATCACCAAGGGCTGACACCCCTCGGGCAGTGGGAGCCGGACTCCGTACACATCGGTCGGTCCCCAGACATCGCCTGACTTGATTCCCTTGAGGACGGGATGCTGTTCCTGTCCTTCGGCAATCAGACCCAGCGTACTCTGGCGTCCGTGTTCGCCATGATGGCTGATCCATGTTTCGCCAAGCACACGCCGCCCGAACCCTCCATCGGTCGACTTATCGCCCCAGTGATAGCCCTGGTAAGCCGAGTCTTTACTCAAATTGAACGCATGTGTCGCGGTCCGCAACCCGATCACCGGTCGCCCCGACTCCACATAGTCGACAATGTGCTTCATCTGTTCATCGGGCAGATTCCGAAACCGCGTCGCGATGATCATCAGGTCAGCGGTATCCAGAGCCTCCAGTCCGGGGATGTTGTTATTCCGGTTCGGGTCAATCTCACCCGTCTCGGGATTGATCGCAAACAGGACCGTACAACGGAACCCATGTCGTTCCGCGAGAATCTTCCCCAGCTGGGGCAGGCACTCCTCGGACCGGTACTCCTCGTCCCCACTCACCAGGACAACATTCTTTCCCTGTCCCGGCCCCGCTGCGCCCTCATACACAACCCACAACGGATCAGCGTGAGCCTGTCGTGCGCTCCCCAACCATGCGCAGGAGACACTGAGACACCAGACGATGAATAAGCAACGCGACATGTGGACCTATTCCGAGACTTAGAAGCCGTGATTTCAAATGGGAGACGCTCCTCCCGCAACCAATAATAACATTCAAGGTGAATGCTTTGCGACCAAACGTCAAGCCACTTGGAAACCCAGCCTGAATCTCGTGCGATGTCATCCGTCCGGTGTAGACAGCGATAGGAGAGTGCGGTAACAATAGAACTATTCCAACACGGGTCGCGGCACACAGCGCGTCCCGTGTTCGTTTTTTTCTTGTGTGGAACGAGGAGCGTCCGGAGACCGGGCCCCTCCCCTGACTTCAGGATTTGGACATGGATCGCCAGCCCATCACCCGCGAAGGTTTTGATAAGCTCCGTGAAGAATTGCGTCATCTGGAGGAAGTCCTGATGCCCGCAATCGCCGAACGGATCAGCGAAGCGCGCGCAGAGGGCGATCTAAAAGAAAATGCTGAGTACCACGGCCAACGCGAAGAACAAGGCCGCATGGCACTGCGTATTTCCCTGATGAAGACACGGTTGGCAGGTTGCTACATCGTCGACAAATCGGAAATGCCCAAGGGCGTGGTGACGTTCGGTTCAACGGTCACCGTCAAAGATCTCGATCTGGACGAGCAGGAAAAGTATGAGTTCGTCGGTCCTGGTGAAGAAAACTACGATGGTCCGATCATGAAGATCCTGACCACCAGCCCCATCGCACAGGCTCTGATGGGTAAGAAGGTCGGCGACAAAGTGACAGTGAAGCTCCCCCGCGGCTCTATGGAGCTGCAAGTCCTCGAGATCGCCGATCACGAGTGAGTGAAGCGGATAGCTGATGGCGGATGGCGAATAGCTGATGGCCAGGCAGGTCGAGCGTCGCGGAATCATATTCCCCACGGATGGCTGAAAGCGGATCGCTGGCAGCTTCCCTCTCCAATTCGAGTGGGCAGAGTCGGCTCAAATCGTTACAAATGCGACATGAAGGCAGGGGGCACGGGAGCCCGCCTGTGATCACGCTTTACTCGCCCCAGTTTCGACCAGCACGGACAGCTGACTCATGCCACTTCGCGTTTACAACACCCTGACCCGTACCAAGGAAGACTTTCAGACCGTCGAGCCGGGGAAGGTCAGCATGTATCTGTGCGGGCCCACGGTTTACAAACCCGCCCACATCGGACACATGGTCGGGCCGGTGATTTTCGACACAATCAAGAAGTATCTG
>CANJZR010000091.1 GCA_947479075.1 Planctomycetaceae bacterium | reverse complement strand
CGAAGATGTGTCCTTTTGTTCATGTTCCTGGAAAGACTCCAGATGTTGCGTTCCCTGTTTGTCGACATGAACGCTTTTTTTGCGTCCGCGGAGCAGCACTGTCACCCTCGATATCGTGGGCGACCGCTGGTGGTTGCCCCCATTGATTCCGACTCAACATCATGTGTGGCTGTGAGTTACGAGGCCCGCCCCTTCGGGATTCGTACGGGAACCAACGTTGGGGAGGCTCGTCGACTCTGCCCAAGCTTGATCGTCGTTCCCTCTCGCACGGAGTATTACGTCCAGCTGCATCATCAGATTGTGGAGGCGGTCGAGCGGGCGATTCCCGTCACTCAGGTCTGGTCGATCGACGAAATGGTCTGCCGGCTTTGGAGCGAGGATCGCCCTCCCGAGGCCGCCCGGGCTTTGGGGATGCAGGTCAAAGCCTCAATTCGCGACCATGTGGGGCCCGCGCTCAAGTGCTCGGTCGGGATTGCTCCGAACGCGTGGCTGGCGAAGGTCGCTTCCGATATGCAGAAGCCCGATGGGCTGACCATGATCCTGCTGGAGGAATTGCCGGATCGCCTTGACAAGCTGGAGCTTAGGGATCTTCCAGGTGTGGGCGTCAACATGGAAAAGCGGCTGCAGGCGGCAGGGATTTTCACCGTTCGAGACCTGTGTTCGCGAACGGAATCGGAACTGGTCCAGGCGTGGGGAAGCATCGTTGGTGCCCGCTGGTGGCATCAGCTGCGCGGGGAACAGGTGGACACCCCTCCCACACGCACGCAATCGATCGGGCATGAGCACGTCTTGCCCCCGGTCCAGCGAACCGCAGCGGGAGCTCACAGCGTCCTGACCACCCTGATTCATAAGGCGGCTGCTCGCGCTCGGCTTTCCGGATATCGAGCGGGAAAGCTATCGATCGACGTGCGTTTTGTCGGTACGGGGGAATGGCGGGTTACCACGCGGATGTCGCCCCAGACCCACGACACGTTATCGCTCGTACGGGCCTTTGAACGCTTGTGGGCGGCTCGGCCCTCTGATGTGAATCGCTATCGCATCATCAAGGTCTCGGCCACGTTGCAGGACCTGCGAGCTGAGCAGGCCGTTCCGCAGCCTCTCTTTGCCGAGGATCGCGATCTGAACACGCTGTCGGCAGCGATGGACTCGATCAACCGGAAATTCGGGCGTCACGCTCTGGTACTCGGCGGGATGCATGACGCGCGAGACGCAGCTCCCGACCGGATCGCCTTTCAGTCGATTCCCGCTTTGAAACCCGAGAGCCCCGTACCCGCTCCCCACGGAACCCGACCACGCAGCTTCGGGTGGTAACGGTTGGGCCAGCTTGTTCTGGAAAGCTTGGCAAGATTTAGCGGTTATGCCGATTTTGATCAGTGTAATGAACGTTTGGAATAAACGGCGCAGGGCAGGCTTGTCCAGTCTGACCTCAGTCAGTCTGGCATACCGATAAGCTCAGCGAGGAACCGTGGAGAGTGCGGTTCGGCGTCTCAGATCTTCGGGTCTGCCAACCAGGGATGGGGACACATGCGTTCGAGCCTGCTGATATTGATGGTGCCGCTCGTGAGCGGTGGCTGTCACAGTCCGGGGCCGTTGTTACGGGTTCCGCAATTGCGGTGCTACAACCGTACGATCGACGATCTTGTGACGTGCAAAGTGGCCAAGGATGTCGCACGACATCACATGACCATTCTCTATCCCAGGGACTGCCTTCCCACGGGCGACTTTCAGGCGGGGTTTGAACAGGCCTACGCGGATGTCGCGCTGGGATCGGATGGCAAGACGCCAGCCATCGCTCCACCTCACTACTGGAAGTGTCATCAGCGGACTGCTGAGGGGCATGCGCGTGCCCAGCAGTGGATGGCGGGCTACGTCGCCGGAGCTGCTCAGGCTCTCGAGTGTCGTGGTCCCTACAACCGTGTCCTGGCCAGCAATTGGTCATGTCCCGGTCAGGCCGGTTGTTCAAGCCCCGAGGCATGTGAATGACGCAGTTGACAGGGGCCGACTTGCAAAGTTGGCTCCCTGAAAACGGTCACTCGAAATGTTCACCTGACTGTGGTGGCATGCAACATGGATGTAAAGCCGATGCGTAAGCGATTCATCGCCCTGTTTGCTGGACTGCTGCTCGCGCCGGGATGCTCTGCCATCTATCCGCTGCGTGGAGTTCCCGCTGCCTATATGCCCGAAGAGTACAAGGCTCAATCCCGCGAGGGAAAGTCGACAATCGACCTCAGTCTTCTGCAGCGTTCGCAGTCTGACCAGTACCGCATCGAAGCAGGTGACGTACTGGCCATCTACGCACCCGGTCTGCTCGGCCTCATTGATACTCAGCCCGATCAGCCGCGCGGGGATAATCCGCCGATTAATCTTCCCATGAACACGGAAGATCGCCCCTCACTCGGCTTTCCCGTAACCGTCCGCGACGACCATACGATCCAGATTCCCCAGCTGCCAGCCCTCGATGTCTACGGACTCACGGAGCGGGAAGTGGAAGACCGCCTGAAACAGGCCGTCGTCAAGTCGGGCCTGATTGCCGAGGAGCGGGACCCTCGGATTGTGGTCAGCATTATGCGCCCCCGCACTTATCGAATTCTCGTCTGCCGCCAGGAAGCGTCAACAGCTCCCGCAGCCACGGTGATGATGGGACAGATCGATCTCGGTCGGACGGGGAAGGGGACCTCGCGAGTCGTCGAACTACGGGCGGGCGAAAACGATGTGGCCCATGCCCTGGCCCAGCCCGGAGTCGATGGGCTTCCCGGTCTCGATGCCCGGAATGTGATCTACGTCATCCGGGCTCGTAACGCCCGCAGCCGTCAGATGAATGCGGGCCGCCCCGACAAGCAACCGACACCTCTCACTCAAGGCCGCCACGGACACCCCTCCCGCGAGGTCGTTATCCGCGGTCAAAGCCCTTCCTCCAGCCCGAGTGGCTCGTCGACGGGACGTGGTCCGTACCAATACTTCGAGGCAACCGAGTTCAAACTCTCGGGACAGGATATCGCTCGAGGCGAAAACGGCCCTCCATTGATCGACCCGATTCCGGGAATGAATCCACCATTGACCCAGCGGCCAGTCCCAGGCGGAGCCGGTGTCGCGGCTCACGGGTATGGTGCTCCGGTCGATACCCAACAAGCTGGCCTGTGGGAACCCGCAGGTCCTGCATTCCGCGATCCAGCCATCTCGTCTCGCAACGCAGCTGTTCCAGCTGGATCACCCCTCGCTTCGGATCGTTATGAATCGGCTCCGATGGCCGCCCCCTATGGCAACCCGCTGAGCAGTTCGCGGGAAGGGCAGTTCGCTCCAACGAGTGCAGCGTTCAATGATCCCACGTACTCTCCACGGTCTCAGGCCAGCGTCAATGCCATGCCTGTCGGTTCGGGCCATTCACTGGGGGGAGTTCGCACCAACATTCCAGGGAGCAATTCAGACTCGGCTTACCAGGCTATCCAGTACTCCGAAATGCCATCGGGCACATGGCCCTCTGCCGACCCGGCGGGGTTACCACCGACGTTGGGGAGTGGTCACAGCCTCGGACAGCCTGTATTGAATCCGATGACTCCAGCTCCGGTTGATGGTCAGGGCGGTTCCGAAGTCTCGTTCGGAGCTGGTCATGCGGGCGTCGGCGACCCGAATCCCGTCTGGCAACAGACGCTCCAGAACTTTGACCCCACCATCGAGAGCAGCCACATCATCAAGATCCCCGTCCGGCTCAGCCCGGGTGAGAGCCCCAACATCAGCGAAGAAGATGTCACGCTGTATGACGGTGATATTGTCTTCATCGAGAACCGGGACACCGATGTTTACTACGTCGGTGGTCTGATGGGCGGGGGCCAGTTCTCCCTGCCTCGTGATCGTGACCTGCATGTTCTGGAGGCTGTATCACTGGCCCAGGGGCGTGGCATGACGCAGGGGGGAACGCAGGGCATGCAGTCGTCGGGGGGCGTCTCGGCTCTGAACCGTGACGTGACCCCCAGTGCCAGCCGCCTGATCGTTCTGCGTCAGGTAGGATGTGGCCAGGTCATGAGTGTCGAGGTCGACCTCTACAAAGCCTTGCGATACCCGCACGAGAACATCCTCGTACAGCCCGGCGACATGCTGATCCTGCAGTACACCTGTGTCGAGGCAACACTGGCCTTCATTCAACGCAACGTGCTGGAGGGAGCACTGCTGGGTATCGCTGCCGGTTCGTTCCAGAGTGGAAACTAACCCGGCAGACGATCCTGCCATGTGTTTGGCGATCCTCGGACTACGGAAGACGACGACACCACCAAGACACGAAGACCACAAAGCGACGAGGCAGTTGAATCGCCGTCAATCGTCCCTTCCTTTGTGTCTTCGTGTCTTGGTGGTGATCTTTTTTTGCTGGTACCCATTATCACAACACCTGGATCGCTGACGTTTCTTCGTATCCGCTCTTTGATAAACTCCCCGTAGCGGGCGAACCGCAGGCCACGCGAAGTTGTCTGCTTCCTCAATCGTTCGTCGCCACCTCACACTCACGACCTCAGGAAACGCCGTTCCATGTCTCACCGATCCAGCGAGCAGACCATTGCCTTGTTCGACAAGTATGTGGTGCCGAACTATCGCCGGTACCCGGTTTGCCTGGTCAAGGGCGAGGGGAGCTACGTCTGGAACGCCGAAGGCAAACGTTACCTCGACTTCTTCCCCGGCTGGGGCTGTAACATGCTGGGGTACACTCCCCAGAAGGTCATTAAGGCCATTCAGGAGCAGGCTGCCAGGCTGATCCACGTGCCGAATACCTGGTACACCGAGCCGCAGGGCGAGTTCGCCGAAGCCCTCTGTACCCGCAGCTTTGGCAAGGCGTTTTTCTGTAATAGCGGTGCCGAAGCCAACGAAGGGGCCATCAAGCTGGCCCGGCTCCACACACCCGCAGGCAAGTACAAGATCATCACCTTCCTCGACGGCTTCCACGGCCGGACCTTCGGGGCGGTGACCGCCACTGCCCAGCCCAAGTACCACGATGGCATCGGCCCGATGCTGCCCGGCTTTCTCTACTCGCCGCGAAACGATCTGCAGGCGGTCCGCGACCTGATCGACGACGAAACCGCAGCCATCATGATCGAGCCGGTGCAGGGCGAAGGGGGCGTCAACATCCCCGCCCCTGGATTCCTCGAAGGCCTGCGGAAGCTGTGTGATGAGTTCGGCCTGCTGCTGATCTTCGACGAAGTGCAGACCTGTACCGGCCGAACCGGGAACTGGTTCGCCTACCAGACCTTCGGTGTCCAACCCGACATCATCACCATGGCCAAGGGCATTGCTTCTGGGGTCGCCTGCGGTGCGATCATCTGCAAGGACGAAGTCGCCCCCAGCCTCCGTCCCGGCATGCACGCCAGCACCTTCGGCGGAAACCCGATCGCCATGGCTGCGGGGCTCGCCACGATCGAAACGATCGAAGAAGAGCAGCTGATCCCTCATAGCCGCAAGATGTCCGAGCGATTCCGCCAGCATTTTGAGAAACTGAAGGCCGAGTTGCCGCTGATCCGCGAACTGCGAATCTGCAACATGATGCTCGGTCTGGAACTGGCGATTCCCGCAACGCCCGCAGTGGCCAAGTGCATGGAACGTGGCCTGCTCATCAACGCGACCCACGACACGGTCGTGCGACTGCTCCCGGCCTTGAACATCACTCCGGAACAGGTCGACGAAGGCTGCGAGATCCTCGCCACTGTCCTCCGCGAAATGGCCAACGGGTGATCGTTTCGCCATGGGAAGATCAGTGTTCCCTGAGCTTCGTCTCTATACACTCTCGCGCTCTCCTGAACCGCGAAGCGGTGGCGGCCATTAGCCTTGGGCGTTAGCCCAAGGCTAATGCGATGCGCCCCATGTGCAGCCGCGAAGCGGCGACAGATGAACTACAACATTGTGAGACACTGATCCGCGTGGGAATCGCATGCGGAGATCCGCTCCGCTATGGTGCTGGTTGACTCAGCGATCATGATGGATCGTCTGAGTCCGCCTGCCATTGGCTCTAAGCCATGGTTGGACCACCCAGTCATGGGGAGCAGAGAACGATGTTGTACGTAGAGCCGATTTCAAATCGTTGTTGGTGTGTCTCACTCATCGCCCGCTTACACCGATCAACATCGCAACTGCGATCGATGATAGTCGCAGCGATGGCACTGTTGTCCCTAGCGCATGACGCCTACGCTGACAAGCCGATTCCGGGCATGACCTCCAGCGTGACTCGCCCGGTTCACCCAATTCTGATTCGCAATGAGCACGGCCCTCTGCTGCGGATTAATGTCCATGTGGAGCCGGGAACGCAGGCCAAACTCAGTTCTCTGACCTTTCAACTTCAAGGGACAGATGATCTGAAAGACATCGAGTCCCTGTCTCTCTTCTCCACGGGAGAGAAAGATGAGTTCTCACCCACAACTCCAGTCGGCGCCAGAGTCTCCCCCTCTGCGTCCGTGACATACGCCATCGATCAACCGCTTCTTGAGGGGCCGAACCATTTCTGGCTGTCGTGCCGTCTCAATGGCAGCGCCTCCATCCTTCACTCCATCTCGGCCACCTGTTCCGCGGTCGTGACTTCAAACGGTTCGATCGTTCCTCGCGATATCAACCCCGTGATGCGTCACCGGATCGGCGTCGCACTCCGCAAGCACAACGACGACGGAGTGCATACCTACCGCATTCCGGCTCTCACCCGATCGGTGAAGGGGACTCTGCTGGCTGTCTACGACATGCGACGCAACGAAGGCCGCGACCTGCAGGAAGACATCGATATCGGCCTCAGTCGCAGCACCGATGGGGGCCAGACCTGGGAACCCGTCCGCGTCATCATGGACATGGGCGAATATGGTGGTCTCCCTCAAAACCAGAACGGCTGCAGCGATCCCGGCATCATTGTTGATCCGCAGACCGGCGAGATTTTCTGTTTCGCTCTCTGGATGAATGGAAAACCCGGCAAGCATCAGTGGAACGGTGATGGTTCCGAACCCGGCTTCGAAGTCGGCAAGACTGCCCAGTTCATGATGGTCACGTCCAAGGACGACGGCCTCACCTGGTCCAAGCCCGAGAACCTGACTCGCAAACTGAAGCAGGAGCCGTGGTGGCTGCTTGCTCCCTCGCCGCAGTCAGGGTTCGGATTGCCCGACGGCACGCTGGTGATGCCCGTGCAGGGACGGTCGGGAGGGGGTGACCTGGAAACCTTTGCGACATTGATGATCAGTCGTGATCACGGCCAGACATGGACCATTGGCCAGCCCGGCTATGCAGGCGGCAACGAGTGCCAGGCTGTGCCGCTCGACGATGGATCGATCATGCTCAACATCCGCAACGACCGGGAGCGGTTCCGAGCGGTGGTGGTCACCAAAGACCTCGGCCAGACCTGGACGCCGCACCCGACCCATCGCAATACGCTCATCGAACCGAACTGCAACGGCAGCCTGTTGCGGTTCGACTATGAACAGGCCGGGTTGAAGAAACATGTTCTTCTCTTCGCCAATCCCCACACACAGAAGGGCCGGACTCACCACACAATCCAAGTCAGCTTCGATGAGGGGCTGACCTGGCCCGATTCACACCACATGCTGCTCGATGAAGGACGCGGGGCAGGGTACCCCAGCATGACCCAGATTGACGACCAGCATGTCGGTATCGTCTATGAGGGCAGCCAGTCCCAACTGACGTTTGAGAAGATCCCGGTCGTGGACCTGCTGGAGCCGACACGGCGTCTGGTCGCTCGGGACATCTGGCAGCGCGAGGTCTCGAAAGAGGGACGCCATCTGCTGGAAGAACGACGGAAGACGCCCGCATTTGGAGCCAATGATTTTGACATGGACGGCCTGCGTCGCGGTATGGGCTCGCGGACCGAGCCCTCGCTGCCCGGTGTCCAGCTGATGAAAGTCAAAGTCGGTGACATCCCCTGCGAGTGGGTGCTGGCCCCCGGAGCCGATCCCGATTTGAGGTTGTTGTACCTGCATGGCGGCGGCTGGGTCTCGGGATCAGGCGGCGGCTATCTCCCACTCGCAGCTGAGATCTCACAGGTCGCCAAGTGTGCGGTGCTGCTCCCCGATTATCGCCTGGCTCCTGAACATCCATTCCCAGCCGGTCTGGATGATTGCGTTACTGCTCATGATTGGCTGGTCGCCAACGGGCCGACGGGGGTTCATCCGGCGAAGGCCACGTTCATCGCGGGGGACTCGGCAGGAGGTAATCTGACGCTCGCAACTCTGCTGGCATTACGGGACCGGGGAAAAACGATGCCACTGGGAGGAATCCCCATTTCTCCGGCAACCGATTTCACGCTCGCGAGCGATTCCCTCAAGTCGGTCGAAGATCCAATCATCAGCGCACGGACCATGCCCGAGTTTCGGAGTCGTTATCTTGGCCAGAGCGACCCTCGCAATCCGCTGGCGTCACCGGTCTTCGGTGACTTTCGGGGTCTGCCACCGCTGCTGATTCAGGCAGGTGAAGAGGAAATGCTACGCGATGACAGTATCCGCGTCGCGCAAAAAGCCTGGGCCGATGGCATCCCTGTCATTCTTGAAATCTGGCCCGGCATGATGCATGTCTTCCATGTCCGCGGGCTTCCGGAGTCGCACGCAGCTGTCGGGCGCATCAGCCAGTTCATGCACTCTCAGCTGCCAGCTGAATAATTTCGAGGTCGATACCGACCACGATTGCATTAACGGGCATGGATGCGTCTCTCGCCAGTCGATAAACTGAAGAGACTGTATTTGCGAGCCTCCTTCCACTGTCGGGTCACGCCCATGTCCTTCCCCCCCCCTCGCCATGACTTCTGCACGCGGCGGACGATGCTTCAGGCCGGTTCGGTCGGACTCCTCGGTCTGGGAATGAACCATGTCGCTGCCTTGCGTGAGGCCCGGGCGACTCCCGCGCCAATCGCTGGGGGTGGGCAAGCCAAGTCGGTCATCTTTATCTTCTTGTCGGGCGGCGCCCCCCAGCATGACACCTTCGATCCCAAGCCCAACGCCCCGCTCGGCATTCGCGGCCAGTTCTCCCCCATCTCGACACAGACTCCAGGAGTCCAGATTTGCGAACACCTGCCGATGCTCGCGGCACGCAGCCAGAAGTGGGGCCTCATCCGATCGCTGACGACTCCCTATAACGAACACTCGCAAGGGCACACGACGATCCTCACCGGCCGGACGCCGATGCCGCCGAACTACAGCCCCGTGAAGCCCCAGCCGACCGACTGGCCATCGATCGCTTCGATCGCCGGGGACGCTCTGCCGAAACGGAACAACAACCTGCCTCCGGCAATCGTGTTGCCCGAACGTCTGGTGCACAACACCGGACGCGTGCTGCCCGGCCAATTCGGGGGGATGATGGGAAGTCGTCGCGATCCGTGGTTCGTCGAGGCTTCGCCGTACAACTCCAAGTCGTACGGAGCCTATCCCGACTACGAGTTCCATTTCGTCCGAGGCCGCGAACACAATCCCAATCTCAAGTTCCAGGCTCCGAATCTCAGCCTGCCGCAGGGGCTCGACATCTCCCGGCTCGGAAACCGTTCGGCGTTGCTTTCGCATCTGGGGCAACAACGCTCCGACCTCGACGCAGCTGCGTCCGCGGAGAGCTTCGACCGGCACCGCCAGTCGGCGATTTCGTTGCTGACAGATTCCCGGGTCCAGAAGGCCTTCGATGTCCACAACGCCGATCCGCGCGACCTCGACCGCTATGGACGAAACGCGTTCGGCTGGTCGCTGCTGATGGCCCGACAGCTGGTGGAGCAGGGAGTCGGGCTGGTGCAGGTCAACCTCGGAAATAACGAGGCGTGGGACACGCACGAGAACAACTTCCCGCTGTTGAAAGACTGCCTGTTACCGCCAACCGATCGCGGGCTTTCCGCGTTGCTCGATGATCTCGATGAGCGGGGATTGCTCAACGAAACGCTGATCGTCATGTGTGGCGAGATGGGACGCACCCCCAAGGTCAATGCGGGCACGGGCGAGTCGAAGGTCCCGGGGCGAGATCACTGGGGAGCGGTGCAGACAGTGTTCGTGGCCGGCGGAGGAACACCGCGCGGGATCGTGGTGGGAGCTTCCGATGAACAGGGGGCATACCCCACGAGATCAGCCCAACGCCCCGAGAATCTGGCGGCGACGATTTATCACCACCTCGGCATCCCAGCCACAGCTGTGTGGATGGACGAAGTCGAGCGACCCCACCAGATTTACTACGACGATCCGATTCGCGAACTGGTTTGAGAAGGATTTGCATGTCCGCTGGGGAATCTCTGTCTCATACTCACCGCATGACCCGTCGT
>CANJZR010000090.1 GCA_947479075.1 Planctomycetaceae bacterium | reverse complement strand
TGTCTCAACGCCATCTTTTAATGCGTCTCTTGTGCTTGATCGTGTTCGCTGGATGTGCAGGAGAGGACGCGCTGGATCGGTTGAATCAAGCGATTCCGGAAAGCGAGCGTAAACCTGTTGTGGCATTGGCCGGTACGATCTCGCTGGACGGCAAACCATCCTCTGATTTGATGGTCCGGCTAGTCAAGGAGGGGGAAGATGCTCCTGATGCAACCAGCCCCAAGTCGGTAACCGACAGTAACGGCAAGTTTGAGTTCACCACCTACTTGACTGGCGATGGGGTGCCTCCCGGAAAGTATGCCGTGATCGTCGAGCAGCTCACTAAATCCGGTTCTGCGGGATGGTCAGGTCCAGATCAGCTGAAGAACAGGTTCAACCATATCAAAGAACCTGCGGCGACTCTCGATGTTAAGTCAGGTGAACCTCAGGCCAATGTGAAAATCGATCTGGTCACGACAGACAAGAAACCGAAACCTGCTCCTCGGTATTCTTCGGCGGCAGCGACAGGAAAGCCCATCAAGAAAATGGGCAAACGTTAGTCGCGTTGACTGGCTTTGCGAGAGGCCTTGGTCATGACTCGGACCAGGGACGGCCTACAAGGAGACGCTTTTCTTGCGGCATCGTGTAAGAGGGGTGGTTGCCGATTGTGAAGCTTTCAAGCTCCTCCCCTTACTCAAATATCAGCGAATAGAGATCCGCCTCTCGCATCGAGACCTTGAGTACGACAGGCTTGCCGATCAGTGGGGACACGCTGGTGTTCCCCTTCCAACTGACTCGATGGTCGAGCGAGTCACCGAAGATCAGGTCGCAGTCTTCGTTGGTGTAACCGGGAATCGGTGTTCCGTCGGCGTTTTGGATCGCCACTTGTACCATACCGGCAGCGCTCGTGGCGACATTCAACGAGAGTTCCTTCCCGGTGAAGGTGATCGGCTTGGTCGTAAACTCACCCGGCAGCAGCTTGGCGTGGATCGACGAGAAACCATCGATACGAAGAGAATACCGCCTCAGCCGCGAGTCCCGTCCGGTGAAATATGATTCCGTGGCATAGAGTGAGAGCTCTCGTGGGGAATCGTCTTTCGTCGAGGCTGTTTCCACAACGTGCCGGGCAATGTAGTTGTCTCCGTAGGACCAGTTGTGCTTCGTGCGCAGCCCGGGTGGCAGGAAGACATCGTTGCTCTGGCGGAAGCTCTTCCCGTCACGGCTGGTCATGAATACCGAGTCAGTGAAAGCTGTGCCGTAACGGGGCGTCACGGTCATGCGTTTTTCCCGCAGCTCCCACTCGGGCAGTTGTTTCGTCGATGGCGTCAGGCCGTGATCGACATAGCGGGCCGGGAATCCGATGTAGAAGTGCGGGGCTCGGTCGTAGGGCTTGATCTGATTGACGTAATACTGGGCCAGGGCTTGCGGGCCTTCACCCTCGGGGAAGCTGACGGTCCCCTCATCTGTCCAGTGAATGAAGTCTTTCGAGACTGCCCGATTGACGAGACGTATTCCCGTGAAGCCGGGCTGCGAGAAAATCCGGTAGTAGAGAACGTACTGATGTTCTTTCTTAGACCAGAATGAGATGTTCTGCGAATCGAACGCTCCTCCGGTGAAGACCGGAGTGCTGGCCATCGGGGTCCAATGAATGCCATCGGCGGACTGGTAGGCCCACACGCCCTTGTCTGTCTGCATGCTCGCCCCGGTAGCTTTGTAGCGGGCCTCGGGCTTGGCGTCGGGGTTTTCGTCGATGAAGGGCGAGAAGTCGTGGCACTGCGAACCGTCCCCCATCTTGTCGAGAATGATGTTGTTGTCCTTCGAGCCGCGGAAATCGCACAGGCCCAGGTTCGGCCGCTCCCAGCTGATCCCGTCACGGCTCTGGCGATAAGCAATCGTGAGCGGAAAGTTCGGCTCCTCCCCCGTCACACCCGTCGGGATCTGCCACGCGTGGTAATACATCCGGTAGATCGAGTCCCGGGGATCAAACAGGACCGAGTAGTACCCACAGCCGTTCCCCTCCCACGGGGCATCACACTCCGCCACAATCTCTTCGCGAACCGGTTGGTGCACCAGCAGCTGGGCCTGCTTCATCTCCGCTATGAGGTAATCATCGATGAAAAGTTCGCGGCGGTTGCCGAGTTCGATCGGAGCGGGGGCTTGAGCGAATGCCTCTGAGTCGTCGGTGCTCCAGATCAGCGTAGACAGGATCAATAAACCGAATACCCGACAGCTGGTCAGCAGCATCACATCCACCTGAATTGACGAAAGGATCAGTACATCTTGATGTTAGTAGATCTTGAACATGAAATGGAATGATCAGGAGACCGTGGAGGCGGGACAGGGCGGGGAGTCCGTCGACCATTGCACAGCCAGAATGCCTGTAATCCCCAATGAAATCTGTACGATGAGATGGGGTATATGTGGTGTAAGTGTTTTTCGGGAATCGGGTTAGGGGAGGTGTTCTGGCTTGTGCGGACCTCGGCGGCTTCGAGTTTGCATTTCCCGTCACGGTTTGCGACACTACTTGGCTTCCCACGGGGACCAAGAGTCGACTAAAAGGAATGCCTGCCATGGCTTTGGATCGTGCATTGTTGGAACGGCAGTTGGGTTTGGCCAAGACTCGGCTGGACAAGATGAGTTCGAGTCTGAACACCGGTGACGCAAAGGGTAAGGACCAGGAGAAGCTCCTGCGTCGTGACCCGATCTGGCGTCAGGCCCGCGCGGAAGTGCGGAAGATCACCAATCGCTTGAATCGCTGTGCTGACAAGGAAGCTCTGCAGGCGGAAGTTGTCGCCCGCAAGGCGGCCAAGGAAACAGCTGCAGCTGAGTAGTTCACCGAGTCGAATCCGTGCGTTGTCATGACGCGCGGAAATCGCGGGAGAGGTGGCAGAGCGGCCGATTGTGCAACACTGGAAATGTTGTGTCCTCGAAAGGGGACCGGGGGTTCGAATCCCCCCCTCTCCGCTTGTAAATCAGCAACTCAGGGCTGGCCCGCACCGCCATCTCTGAGAGACGAACGCCCAGCTTTGGGCGTTTTTTTGTTGAGTGCTGCGGTCACATGCCAAGCTGACCCCGATTCGAGAGAGAACTCCGGTGGATGCTTCCGAACGCCAGACACGCACGCATTTGATGCGGATGTTCGACGCCAACGGGTTCCATCCTCGCTCCGACCTCGGGCAGAACTTCCTGATCGATCTGAATCTGATCGAGTTTGTGGTGCGTCATGCGGAACTCGACTCGCGTGATGTCGCGCTGGAGATCGGGACCGGAACGGGTGGTATGACAACGTTCCTGGCCGCGAAGGCCGGGCATGTCGTCACGGTCGAAGTCGACAAGAACGTCTACAAGCTGGCCCTCGAAGCCACAGCGGGCATGGATAACGTCACGCATCTGCTGACGGATGCTCTGAAGAACAAGAACCAGCTGCACCCTGATGTGCTGGAAGCGGTCCAGCGGGAACTGGCTCGTGATCCTGATCGCCGGCTGAAGTTGACGGCCAATCTGCCATACCACGTCGCTGCGCCGATCATTGGCAACCTGATTGCGACGGGGATGCCCTGGGATCGCATGGTGGTCACTGTCCAGTTCGAAATGGCCGAGCGGATGATGGCCCCGCCCCGAACGGCTGAATACGGCGCAATGGCGATCTGGCTGCAGTCGCAGTGCCGGATCCAGATCCTCAAGAAGCTCGGACCGCAGGTCTTCTGGCCGCGACCGCAGGTTGATTCGGCAGTGGTCTTGCTGACCCCTGATCTGGAGAAGGCGGCGAAGATCGAGAACCGCGAGTTCTTCCACGACTTTTTAAGGCGAGTTTTCACCCTCAGGCGTAAGCATCTGTGCGGGGCTATGGTCACTCTCTATAAGGGGCACATCACCCGCCCGCAGGTGGTTGAACTGCTCGAAGGACTGAAGCTGGGCGAGAACACCCGGGCCGAGGAAGTCGATGTCGCCACGCTGGTCGAACTCTCAAATCGCATGGTGCGACTGATCGGGACTGCCTGCCTGAGTGACGGATAGAGAGACCAAGACCGATGGCTTCCGGGAACTGGATTCGATCGACCATTGGTGGACATGTTGTCGAAGCGTGGGAGCCAGCAGCTGGCCCCTTCACCGAGGCGATCCTCTTCTTTCACGATCTCGACGGACTCTCGCCATCACAGCGGGAAGATTGGCGGGCGATCATCGAGTCGTCCCCGGTACCGGTGATTTGCCCGCTCGCTGGCCGCACGTGGTGGCTCTCCGTCCCGACTGCCGAGTTCCCCGAAGCTGGCCCGCTCGGTTGGGTGCAATCGGACGTGGTATCCTGGATCGAGGCTCGCTGGGGGATCCAGCCGCCTCGCTTCGGCGTGATCGGAGTGGGGATGGGCGGCAATGGGGCCCTGAATCTGTCCTATCGAGCCGCGCGGAAATACCCTGTTGTGGCTGTGATCTCGGCAGCGATCGACTTTCATCTTTATCAGCCTCTGGAGCCGGTCCTTCAGGAGGTCTTCGAGAGCGTGGAAACCGCGCGCCAGCAGACAGCCACCCTGCATCTGCACCCGCTTAACTGGCCTTTGTCTCAGAGGATTGTCTGCGACCCTCAGGACCGCCATTGGATTGATGGTTGTGAGAAGCTGGCCAGCAAATTGAGCTCCTCGGGGATTCCGTTCGACCGCGACTTTGACACGACCACTCGCGGTGATCGAAACCAGTACGACAGTAAGCAGTTACGGATATCACTGGATTACGTGATCAAGAGCCTTCCGGCGGCCGTTCGCCAATTGGAAGTGGTTCAATAGATTGAGGTTAGGAACGCTTCCTGGAGAATGTTTCCGGTTAGGCGAACTTTAGCGGCTGGAGTGAATTCAACGAATCGATGGGCTATCCTCGTCCGATAGCATCGAGTGCTTACCGCAGTTTTTCGGCGATGTCATGGATGGGGGAGTGGACGACCACACCTCGACATTGGTTCGGAGAACTGCCCAGGCAATGTTGTTCAGCGGGTCATTCGGTTCTGCCGTTCTGCCGTTCGGTGGGACCTGATTCCTGAACGGTGTTGCGTGAGCGCTCCAACTCGGAACTCGCATGACAGACCTGCTTCATCACACGATGAGTCTGGCATTGGCGTGGCAAGACGTTCAAACGCTGCCATGGTCGATGATCATCACTTTGATTGTGTTTCTCTGGATCATTTACGCTCTCTATCAGGAGAGGTACGCATCCGAAACGATCATGCTGACAGCACTGTTAGTGCTGGTCTGCTGCCAGGTGATCACCATGAAGGAAGCTGTAACCGGCTTCTCTCATGAGACGATATTTACGATTGCGGGACTGCTGGTTGTCGGCTCCGGGCTGCAGATGACGGGAGCCATTGAAGTCATCAGCCGAGCCATGCTGGGACAGCCCAAGCCGGGGACGACGCTACTCCGTCTGATTTTGCCGGTGAGTCTGCTGTCGGCGTTTATGAACAACACTCCGCTGGTGGCGTTCTTCCTTCCGATCTTCGTCCATGTCGCCAAGCGGCTGCGAGTCTCTCCCTCCAAGTTGTTGATCCCGTTGTCTTACGCTTCGGTACTGGGGGGAACCTGTACTCTCATCGGGACCAGCACGAACTTTGTGATCAGTGCGAAAATGAAGGAAGCCGGGCTCGGCGGTATGGGGATGTGGGAGCTGGCCTGGATCGGGGTTCCTGTCACCATCGTCGGCCTGACCTACATTGTCACGCTCGGCTACCGCTGGCTGCCATCCCGTACCGACATTCTGGAGTACGCGGAGACTCATCCCCGCGAGTACACGGTCGAACTGATTGTTCGTTCCGACTGCAATCTGATCGGTTCGACCATTCGTAAGTCGGGCCTGCGCGATCTTCCGGGGCTCTACCTGTATGCGATCGAGCGAGGAGGCGAACGCCTCTCTCCCGTCGATCCCGATCGGTCAATTGCGCTCGACGACATCCTCTGTTTCTCCGGAGTCGTGTCGACGATTCTGGATGCCCAGAAGATTCGTGGACTCGAACCGATCGACCACCACGAACAGATCCTCCCGCACCCCGCGCTGAGTTCGCTACCTGCTCCGCAAGGCATCCCCACCGCAGCCCCGCGGTCCGGCAACCAGTTGTGTGAAGTGGTGATTTCGCACTCATCCCCGTTGATCGGGATCTCGGTCAAAGAGGCCGACTTCCGATCACGCTACCATGCGTCGATCGTGGCTGTGCATCGCAGCGGCGAGAAGATCGAGATGAAGATCGGGCAGATTGTGTTGCGGCCCGGCGATACGCTGCTGGTTGATGCGCCCGAGGACTTCGCGACTCGATGGAAGAACTCCCGGGACTTCATCCTCGTTTCGGGGATCGAAGACAGTGCTCCTGTCGACCACCGTCGGGCCTGGATTGCACTCTCGATTTTCGCCTTGGTCGTGCTGGGCATGACGACCTCCTCCCAGAATGCCGGGTTGTTTGCCCTGCTGGGAGCTGCTCTGACCGTGCTGACGGGGTGTACGTCATCCCGCGAGGCGAACCGGAGCATCGACCTGCCGGTGCTCATCCTCATCGGTGCAGCTTTGGGGGTCAGTAATGCTCTCGACCGAAGCGGCGCAGCTGACTGGCTGGCGAAGATTCTGATCAGCTGGGCTCAGCCCATGGGTAAGGTGGCTGTGCTGGCTGTCGTGGTGTTCCTGACCGGCGTGCTGACAGAACTGCTCAGCAACAATGCGTGTGCGGCGATTATGGGAACACTCGCGCTCGCCGCCGCCAAGTCGACTGGCATGGACCCCAGGCCGCTGCTGCTGGCTGTGGCGGTGACCTCATCGTACGGATTCGCGACGCCGCTGGGATACCAGACGAATCTGATGGTGTATGGTCCCGGGGGATACAAGTTCACTGACTACCTGAAGATCGGAATCCCGCTCGACATTATCTGCTGGTCGATGACAGTCGCGATTGTGCCGCTGGTCTGGGACCTTGATGCTCCGGTTCCCGTGCAGGCTCCGCCAGTCACTGTCATGGCGACTCCGTAGTCGTCGGTTCTCAAAGTTTGTGAAGCACTTATACTGTGGAGCCACTGCGGGGGAGTCCTCCTCCTTCGCTCTCCATGGAATGGAATATCATGCTTGATCACGAATTGCGGAACAGCTGCCAGAACCTCATCGAGCGCATCACCCAGCTCAAGGACTCTCTTTGACTACGCTGGCAAGCAGAAACGTGCTGCCGAAATCGATGCAGTGATGGCCGCTCCCAATGCGTGGGACAACGCAGAAGCTGCGCAGAAGAACATCGATGAGCGGCGACTGCTCACAAAGCAGCTGGGGCCTCTGATCGAGCTGTCCAAGGGAGCGGACGATCTGACCGTGCTGCTGGAGTTCGCCGCCGAGGACGACAGTGTCGAGCCCGATGTGCGTGAGCAGGAAGCCGCACTCGGCAAACAGCTTTACGACGCCGAGCTGCAGGCCAGCATGTCGAAGGTGGAGGATGCTGGGAACGCCTACATGACGGTGCAGGCCGGTGAAGGTGGGACCGACTCGGCCGACTTTGCCCAGATGCTGATGCGCATGTACGCTCGCTGGGCCGACCTCCACGACATCAAGGTGGACTTGCTCGAAGAGTCGCCGGGGGAAGAGGCGGGGATTCGCAGCGCGACCTTGCACTTCAAGGGGGATTACGCGTTCGGCTTTCTCAAGGGAGAAACCGGGAACCACCGGCTGGTTCGCATCAGTCCGTTCGACTCGGCGGGGCGTCGGCATACAGCCTTCGCGGCCGTCGACGTGACACCCGACCTCAACGACGAAAACATCGTGGAAGTCGACTGGGAAAAGGATGTCCGCGAGGATGTCTTTCGTGCCAGTGGAGCTGGGGGCCAGCACGTCAACAAGACGAGTTCGGCGATCCGGTTGACTCACGTTCCCACGAACGTCGTTGCCAGCTGCCAGAACGAACGCAGCCAGCACCAGAACCGGGCAGCTGCTCGCAAAATGCTGGTCGCCAAGCTCTACCAGCTCGGCGAAGAGAAGCGAGCGGCGTCAGCCGCTGCCCGTCGCGGGGAGAAGTGCAAGATCGGCTTCGGGGGCCAGACGATCCGGAACTACGTTCTCCAACCGGAACAGTTCGTCAAAGACACCCGCAGCGAGCTGAAGACAACCAATCCGCTGGAAGTTCTCGAGGGGCAGCTGGACCCCTTTATCGAGGCCTACCTGCGCTGGAGTATTTCGAGCAGCTGATCACGTCTCACAGACACGCGACCTCAATTGCCCGATGCAAATGGCAAAGGCCAGGATGACACTCATCCTGGCCTTTCTTGTTTGGTGGTGTCCTGCTGAGTCAGGGCGATGAGAAATGTTTCTCGCTCGGCGGCAAATCAGAATCCGGCGTTATCCAGCTCGGTTCCGCAGCGGTTGTAGACATCGCCAGTCCGGGTTTGCAGAACACGCACACTTCCCATGATGGCCAATAGGATCAGAGCCAGCATGACAGCGTATTCGACAGCGGTTGGGCCATCTTCGCTCTTCAAGAACCTGATGAGGCGCTGCATGGGGAAATCGCCGCTGGAACCACGAGTTGTAAGACGTTCTCTGTGAACCTACTTCCCGTTCAATCCGCTGTCCAATCAACTTCCACGAGTTTGAGTTTCTTGCTTAATGAGAAAGCTCACATTTCAGGGATTGATTCAAAACCTCAACACGGAAATGCCCGATTGAGATGTTCGTGTCGATTCTCGGCAACATTCCGAATGTAATCAGGAGGCGGCATAACACGCCCCCTCCAGTCGAAGCAATCCAGCCACGACTTGGATCGTCCGCATGACATCGGGTGGCCATCAGTCGTCCTTAAGCCGTCCGCCGCGCTCTCAGTACACGAGGCTGCTGTCCCAGATCAGGCACGATGACAGCGTCTTCCCAACCCGATCCCGGCTGACTGAACAGAGCCTGGATCGAAGCGGCCTGCTCCGGAGTGAACTCGATCAGAATTCCACCACCTGGGCGGACAAAGGCCCCGCCTTCGCTGGCGATCTTGCGGATGAGATCAAGACCATCTGCACCGCCATCAAGGGCTCGATGCGGCTCATGCTGACGAACCGACGGGGCCAGCGTCTCGATGTCTGCTGAGGGGATGTAGGGGGGATTGCTTACCAGAACGTCGAACTGTTCCCCCGGTTTGAGCGGAGAAAACAGATCACCCAGCCTGAGGTCAATCCGACCTTCGACGTGGTGGCGTTTGGTGTTTCGCTGGGCGACATCGAGAGTCGGCTGATAGATCTCCACACCTGTGATGCGAACGGTTTTGTGATTGACCGCAATCGCTGTCGAAATACAGCCCGAGCCAACCCCCAGTTCCAGAACCTGCGGGTTCGGGATCGCCTTGATCAGCTGAAGAGTCTCCATCACCAGCAATTCGGTGTCGGGACGCGGGATCAGAACGTCTCGGGTGACTTCAAAGGGGAGGCTGTAGAACTCTTTCATCCCGACGAGATACGCCACTGGCTCGGCATTGGCCCGCCGCTTGACCAGGTCACGCATTGTTTTGCGGACAGTATCGGGCAGGATCTCGTCATAGGCCGTGTAGAGCTGAATCCGTGAACAGCCACGCGCGTGGGCCAGCAGCACTTCCGCATCGAGGCGAGCGGAGTCGCTGCCGTGCTTCTTCAAGTGGCCAATGGTCCATTCCAGGACACGGCGGACAGTCCATTCCTCGGCTGAGGGGGCAGCTTCAGCAGACACGAGTAAATCCTGAAGGGGCGATCAGAGTCACGAACTAAAAATGAATCGGTCAGACGCCGCTGCCGGAGAAGGCGGACTCGTCGTTTCATACGGGCCAGATGCAACACCGGAAAGGAAACCGGGTCAGTGACACGCTGGACACTGACCCGCAACACGGTGTTCGACAACGGCCGAGGCAGTTGGTCTATTTCGGAGCCAGGACGGCGGTGATGGCTCGTCCTTCCATTGAGGGTGCCTTCTCGATCTTGGCGATGTCTTCCAGCTTGGCAATCATGCCGAGCAAGACATCCCGCCCCAGATCCTGGTGAGCATTTTCGCGGCCGCGGAATACGACGGTCAGCTTGACCTTGTCTTTTTCCGTCAGGAAATCGCGAGCGTGCTTGGTTTTGAAATCGATGTCATGGTCACCGATTTTCGGACGCAGGCGAATCTCTTTGAGTTCGACCTGGTGGACTTTGTTGTTCTTATGTTGCTTACGCTTCTGTTCGTATTTGAACTTGCCGTAATCCATGATTCGACAGACTGGGGGACGCTCTGTCGGCGCGACTTCAACCAGATCCATCCCTGCGTCAAAAGCCAGACGCATAGCATCGACGGTCGGTACC
>CANJZR010000089.1 GCA_947479075.1 Planctomycetaceae bacterium | reverse complement strand
CCTCCCGACCCACGGAAACCCACCAACAACCTTGCTACAATCGCCCTCATTGATGTGACGGAGCTGCGTTCTGCCTCCGGCCGGAAATCTTGAGTGGAGAACCTCCTCATGCGAGGATCTGTGGGCATTAAGTCTGTCACCCTGTCCTGTCTGTGGCTGTTGCTCTGCGCCCCGGTGTTTGCCGAGATTGAACTCGGGCAGCCGGTTGGCGAGATTTCGGTGCTCGATGCCCGTGATCAACTGATGGCAGTCACGAACACGAAAGAGCGCACAGCCATCGCCCTGGTCTTCCTGTCGTCTCGGAGCGATGCGGTCGAACAGTCGCTGGGGAAGATCAGCGCTCTCTATCGCAAGCATCGGCGTCTCGGCGTGGTCTACATGGGCGTCTGCTCCAACGGTGTGGAGACCGCCGAAGAACTCGGAAGCTTTGTCCGTGATCGAGGACTGATCTTTACGATCTATCGCGATCCGAAGGCGGCGGTGGCTGCGAAGTTCGGCATTACGGAAATCCCTTCGGTGGTATTGATCGATGCAGACGGTCGGCTGATCTATCAGGGTGGACTCGAGTCCCAGGCCGGACAGCTGGCACTCGACGCCGCTGTGGTCGAGAAGATCGGTTCGCGGGCCAAGATCGCTGATGTGAAGCCGACGCCGATTGGTCAGGTGGGCGAGAAAAGCAAACCGGCACGTACGCACGGCTTGTTGTCGTTCTCATCGGAGCTGATCTTCGAGCAGATCCCTGACGCGGCGGTGTACCACTGCTCGACAATTGCCGAGGCTCCCAACGGCGATCTGCTCAGCTTGTGGTATGGGGGAAGCTATGAATCTTCAGACGACCAGACACTGTTTCTGGCTCGTCGTGCTCCCGGGAAAAGAGACTGGCAACCCCCGGTGGCGTTGATCCGGGGCCCCGATCCACTGCCGGGGAACGGGGTGATCTTCGTTGATGGGCACGAGCGGGTGTGGATCGTCTGGAGCCGGATGGACAGTGTCCGGCCGATCGGACGGGGCCAGGGCTGGGACCGGTGCCACCTGCTGGCGCGGTACTCCACGGACAATGGCGTGACCTGGAGCAAAGACACCGATTTCGTCGACAACAAGCTGCTGGCGGTGCCGCGCAATCCTCCCGCGATGACCTCGTCGGGCGATCTGGTGCTGCCGCTGGAGGCGATTATCGATGGCGTGGAAGGTTCGATCTTTGTCATCGGTGAGGACGGCGGCAAGCGCTGGCGCAAGGGAGGCTTCACTCCCGGGGGCAACCAACCAGCAGTGATCGAGCGGGACGACAAGTCGCTCTTCGCCCTGATGCGTAAGGCTCCGCGACTGACCCAGATCGAGTCGCGTGACGGGGGCGATCACTGGACCGACGCCGTCGCCTCGACGCTGCGAAATCCCGATTCGGGGATCTCGATGACGCGGCTGGCCAACGGGCATCTAGTCGTCATCTTCAACGACACCGACACTCTCCGCACCCCGCTGAGCATCGCCCGCTCGATCGACGAAGGCCGCAGCTGGGAACCCCCGCTTCAGCTGGAATCAAACCCCGGCGAGTACTCCTACCCCTGCGTGATCCAGACCCGCGACGGCAAGATCCACATCACCTACACCTACCGCCGGTACAGCATCAAGCACGTGGAACTGAACGAGGACTGGCTGACGCATATGGAGAGACCGAATTAAGTAGCAATCAGTCGGGCCAGAATACTACGGGACTGCATGGACGACATCCGTTCATACTTCAGGCAATCACGTAAGATGCGAGTGGAACATGGGGAATGGAAAGGAGGCCAGATAATGAAGATGTCAAATTCCATTGAGACAGCCGTCATCCAATTTGTCGTGGCTGGTGTTTTCCTTTTCGAGGGGACTCTGGCAAGTGCCGATGGGAGGGCTGCCCGGCCTCAAAAACAAGTGGTGATTCTCTACACCCACCGTACGCTCACTCCCATCAATGCCGACTGGGACCGGGGGATTCGCAGTGCTTTGGCAGCTGATTTCAACGAGCCTGTCGACATTGAAATCGAATACCTCAACCTGGTTCGGCATCGTGATGCCGAATACGTGCGCAGCTGGATCGAGCTGCTGAAGACGAAGTACGCAACCCGGCCACCAGATGTTGTCATTCCGGTTTACGTGCCGGCCTTGCAGTTCACCATTGAGAATCGTGAGGTTCTGTTTCCAAAGACTCCGATCGTCTTTTGCTCTGCTCCCCCTCTGATGGCACAGCGGGCCCACGCGCTGCCACATGTGACAGGTGTCGCGTTTCGACTGGACTATTCCGGGACGCTGTCGGCAGCCATGAAATCCCACCCCAACCGGAAACGGCTCATCCTCTTAAGTGGGATTTCCGCCCCGGAGCGAGCAGCCACTCAGGCTGCGCAAGAAGCAATGAAATCGCTCAACACAGGATTGGAGATTGAAACGTGGGAAGGCCTGCCTGTGGGGCTGCTCATTCAGAAACTGCAGGCGGATGAAGAGAAGACAATCGCCCTGATGCTGACCTACGACGAAGATTCCGACGGCAATCATTACTCGACTGTCGAGGTCACAGAACAATTGGCGTCCCAGTGTTCTGTTCCGATTTACGGGCTGTATGACACATTGCTGGGACATGGAATTGTCGGGGGAAGCCTGGGATCGGCAGAATCACAGGGGGAACTCGCCGGGAGGCAAGCTGTCCGCGTCTTGAAGGGGGAGTCTCCGGAACAGATCGCAATCGAGGGGCTAACTCCTGCGACTTACAAATTTGATGCACGACAACTCGATCGCTGGCAACTGCAGGAGTCCCACTTGCCGCCGGGCTCTCTTGTTCTGTTTCGCAGCACAACCTTCTGGGGGCAGTACGGTCATTACGTTCTGTTAAGCGTCGTCGCATTCCTTCTTCAAAGTGCAATCATCGTGGCTTTGCTCGTCAACAGGTCACGCCGAGTACAAGCTGAACAAGAAGCTCGAGATCTGGCGGGGAAAATCCTCACAGCTCAGGAAGATGAGCGTCGGTTCCTTGCCCGGGAAATGCATGACGACTTATCACAACGGTTGGCTGCATCAGCGATCGAAGCGGGAAATCTGGAGCAGCTGGTGCGTGGTTCGCCGGAGTCAATGTCGGCAGTCGGGGGCCTGAAAGAGCATCTGGTCACCCTCTGTGATGATGTTCACCGCCTCTCCCGCAGAATCCATTCCTCAATACTCGACGACTTTGGCTTGGCCGACGCGATTCGTTCGGAGTGTGTACGTTTCGAAGAGCGCAATGGGATCCCGGTGGAATTCCGCTGCGGTGATCTGCCCTCGAATATTCCGTATGACGTTACGCTGTGCCTGTATCGAATCGCACAGGAGTCTCTTTGGAACACCACGAAGTATGCGTGTACTGATCGAGTGCTGGTGGAGCTCAATGCCGACCCGGAGTTTCTCCATCTGGAACTCCAGGACTTTGGACGAGGTTTCGACACCACTCTCGCGTCGAATCATCAGGGATTAGGTCTGGCGAGCATGAGTGAGCGAGCCCGTCTGGTGCGTGGTAAGATCGAGATTGCCTCCTCCCCCGGCCAGGGGGTGACTGTGTCCGTCCAGATCCCGCTGCCGGAGGATCTGGAATGAGCCTCCCTCGCCTGTTGCTGGCAGACGACCACCGTATCGTCGTCGAAGGGCTGCGCAGCATCCTGTCGCCGGAGTTTGACCTGGTCGGGATTGTTGAGGATGGTCGACAACTCGTGGAAGCTGCCCGACGGCTCGATCCCGACATCATCATCGCGGATGTCAGCATGCCCCATCTCAATGGCCTGGATGCGGTCCAGCAATTGAAGTAAGAGGGGAGCCGAGCCAAGGTGGTGTTTCTCACCATGCACAAGGATACGACCTACGCGGCGAGAGCCATGGAGATTGGCGCGATGGGGTTTGTGTTGAAGCACTGCGCCAGCTCAGAACTTCTGGAAGCGATACGCACTGTTTTATCGGGTCAGGCCTACCTGACTCCCGAAGTGGCGGAAGGCCTCGATCGACTCGCTTCCTCGAAGTCGACAACCGCCAGAAGTCCCTCACTGACGCCCCGTCAGCGTGAAATACTCCAGCTGTTTGCCGAGGGTAAGTCAGCACGGGAAGTGGCGGCCACCTTGCATATTTCGAATCGGACTGCCGAAAACCACAAGGCCCGGATCATGGATGTCCTGAGTCTGACCTCGACGTCGGAACTCATCCAGTACGCCATCCGCCATGGGATTATCGCGGCGGGATAGCTCAAGATTGTATTGTGGGAAAACCGTTCGACGGGCTCCGGTTCGGGACACCGCGAAGGCGTGAAATTGAGTAATTCTACTCATGCTTTTCGGGTTGTTCTTTTCTACTTTGGTCGCACTAAGTGTCGAGGAAGTAACAGGTCACCTGCGGAAGGTGTTCCCGTAAGAACTGCCCATATTGTCGTTTCAGGTGCCGGAATGAGACATCTTTTGATTGCGATGGGCTGGTTGTTGCCATGCATCGCTGTGGCCCATGCGGAAGATCAGGTGAAAGTCGAGCAGGCTGCCGCACAATCCCAGCCAAACATCTTGGTCATCATGGGCGACGATGTGGGCTGGATGAATGTGTCGGCCTACGGCGGTGACATCATGGGGGTACGCACTCCCAACATCGACCGCATTGGCCGAGAGGGAATTCGCTTCACCTCGTTCTATGCTCAGCCGAGCTGTACTGCCGGACGGGCAGCCTTTATCACCGGTCAGCTTCCCGTGCGTACGGGCCTGACGACTGTCGGGACGCCCGGGTCGCCCGCCGGTCTGCAGAAGGAAGACATCACGCTCGCTGAGATTCTAAAGACGAAGGGTTACTCCACAGCTCAATTCGGTAAGAATCATTTGGGCGACCTCGAAGATCATCTGCCGCATCGTCATGGTTTCGACGAGTATTTCGGCAATCTCTATCACCTGAATGGTAACGAAGACCTCGAGGATCCAGACCGTCCGACCGATCCCGAGTTCCGCAAGAAGTTTGATCCGCGCGGGGTGATTTCCGGGACCGCCGATGGTCCGACCAAAGACGAAGGACCATTGACGACCAAGCGGATGGAGACCTTCGATGATGAGATCGTGGCCAAGTCGCTCGACTTCATCGATCGAAAAGCCAAGGACAAGAAACCCTTCTTCCTGTGGCACTGCGCAGCTCGTCTGCATGTCTTCTTCCATTTCAAAGACGGCGTTCGGGGAAAATCACGAGCCGGACATGAGGATGTCTACGGCGATGCACTCGCGGAACACGATGGCCATGTCGGACAACTGCTCGCCAAGCTGGAGCAGACAGGACTCGATAAGAGCACGATCGTGGTGTACGTGACCGACAACGGTGCCTATCAATATATGTGGCCCGAAGGTGGCACGAGCCCCTTCCGGGGAGATAAGGGAACAACTTGGGAAGGGGGCGTTCGCGTCCCGTGCATGATCCGCTGGCCGGGGGCTCCGGGGGGACGCGTCAGCAGCGAGATCGTGGACATGACCGACTTGTTGCCCACTCTCGCAGCTGCGGCGGGCGAGAGAGAGACGGTTGAGAAGCTGAAGGCCGGGGCGGACTATGGAGGCAAGCACTACAAGGTTCACCTGGATGGTTACGACCAGACGGCCTTGATGACTGGCCAAAGCGACAAGTCGGCCCGCAAGTTTGTTTTCTACTATGACGAGACCGTGCTGACCGCCATTCGGTACGACTCATTCAAGGTGTCATTCTCCATCAAGGAGGGAGGCCATTGGGATGACCCACTGGTCGGTCTTGGACGTCCCATGATCACGAACCTTCGCATGGACCCCTTCGAGCGGCAGACCGGTAATGTGAATCGCCAGTATGCCGAACACAAGACCTGGGTACTCACGCCGATTGTCGGCATCGCAGAAAAGCACCTGATGACCTTTCGCGATTTCCCCGTCCGACAACTGGGACTGAGTGCCCAGATGGGCAAGACGATTGAGGGCATTCAGTCGCAAATCCTGAAGATCAGGCAACAGCCGTAACTCTGGATCTGTCAGGCATCGTGGTAATATTCAGTCGTTCGGCGTTCGTCCCATAGATCATCGAGGGGCAAGAAGATGATTTCGTTCCGATGGCAGTTCATGGCCTGTCTCGTGGTTGTGGGGTGGATGGCGTCGTCCGTGATCGCCCAGGAGGTCTTGCCATTTCCGCCGACTCCATCCGGCTCGACGCCCGGGATCACACTGCAGGATTCGGTCTACAAGAAGCGGGTTGAGCCGAAGCGTCTGGCTGAAGGGGCACCGAACATCCTAATCATCCTCATGGATGATGTCGGACCGGGGACGCCCTCGACCTATGGCGGTGAGGTCAATACACCGACGCTTGATCGGGTCGCGAAGCTGGGGGTGTCGTTTAATCGATTCCACTCCACAGCGATGTGCTCGCCCTCGCGGGCTTCGTTGCTCACTGGACGAAATCATACCCGAGTCGGGAACGGTCAGATCTCGGCCATCGCGAATGATTTCGATGGTTTCAGTGGAACGATTCCCAAGTCATCGGCCACCGTGGCCGAGGTGCTGAAGAACTACGGTTACAACACCGGAGCGTGGGGCAAGTGGCACAACACGCCCGAGGAACAGATCACGTCCAAGGGGCCGTTTGACTACTGGCCCACGGGGTATGGCTTTGAATACTTCTATGGCTTCCTGGCGGGCGAGGCGTCGCAGTACGAGCCGACTTTGACTCGTAACACGACAGCTGTCATTGAAGAAAAGCCCAAGGGGTATCATCTTTCGAACGATATCGCGACGGACGCAGTTCAGTGGCTTCGCGAGCAGAAGGCCTACGCTCCCGACAAGCCGTTTCTCATGTACTGGGCCCCGGGAGCCGCTCATGGCCCGCATCAGGTCATGCAGGAATGGGCCGACAAATACAAAGGCAAGTTCGACGACGGCTGGGACAAGTATCGCGAACGGACATTCGCCCGGGCCAAAGCCAAGGGGTGGATTCCCCAGAACGCACAACTGACGCCCCGCCCTGCATCGATGGCCTCGTGGGACTCGATCCCGGAGGACGAGAAGCCGTTCCAGCGCCGTCTGATGGAAGTCTTTGCCGGGTTCGCCGAGCACGCAGACTACAACGCCGGTCGCGTGATCGACGAAATCGATCGACAGGGGAAACTCGACAACACGCTGATCTTCTACATCTGGGGTGACAACGGTTCCTCATCCGAAGGCCTGAACGGCACCATCAGCGAGCAGCTGGCGCAGAACGGCATTCCGACCAAGATCTCGCAACATATCACCGCGTTGAATGAACTGGGTGGCCTCGATGCCCTCGGCGGCCCCAAGACGGACAACATGTACCACGCGGGGTGGGCCTGGGCAGGAAGTACGCCCTATCAGGGGACCAAGCTGATGGGGGCCTATTTCGGCGGGATACGCCAGCCAATGGCTGTCTCCTGGCCGCAGCGGATCAAGGCCGATCCGACGGCCCGTCCGCAATTCCACCACGTCATCGACATCGTTCCGACGATCTACGAACTGACAAAGATCACACCGCCTCGCGTGGTGAATGGCTTTGAACAGGACTCCATCGACGGGGTGAGCATGGTCTACGCGTTGAATGACGCCACTGCTCCGGGTACGCGCAAGACACAGTTCTTTGACATCATGGCCAGCCGGGGCATCTATCACGATGGTTGGTTCGCGAGCGCCCCCGGACCGCGCGAGCCCTGGGTGGGCGGTATTCCGAAGGGAATTAAGGAGTGGTCACCACTCACGGATAAGTGGGAGCTGTACCACATCGACGAGGATTGGAGTCAGGCCAATGACCTAGCGGCCGCGAATCCAGGCAAGCTCCAAGAGTTGAAGGAGCTGTTCCTGGTCGAATCGACGAAGAACAAGAACCTGCCCATTGGCGGCGGAATGTGGTCGACGGCGATGTTCCATCCCGAAGACGCCCCGGCTTCATCACTGACCGAGTGGACATTCGATGGTCCGATGACTGGCATGCCGGAGTCTGCAGCTCCCAAGCTCGGCAAGATGAACAGCCGTGTCACCATGGACGTTGAGGTGCCCGACAATGCGAACGGTGTTCTGTACGCTCTCGCAGGGTTTTCGGGCGGCGTGACGTGTTTTGTGAAGGATGGATACCTCTGTTACGAGTTCAACCTGTTTGAGGTTCAGCGAACCAAGCTCAAGTCGAAAGACAAGCTGCCGACCGGACCGGTTAAGGTCGAGGTGGAATCGAAACTCGTCTCGAAGATCGGCGGCCCCATGGATGTCACGCTGAAGGCGAACGGCCAGGTCGTCGCTCAAGGCCAGGTCCCCGCCGCAATGTCGTTGCACTTCACGTCAAACGCGACGTTTGATCTCGGAACCGACCTCGATTCCCCGGTGTCGCTCGACTACTACGATCAGGCTCCGTTCGAATTCAACGGAACCATCGGTCAGACAAAAATCGTCTACACCAAGTAAAGGCCCGTCGTCATGTAGATCCACTTGGCGATTGTCTTTGCTCTGTGTGGAATGATCTCTCCGATTGATGCTGCACCGCCCTGCGATGGGGCTGTGTTGCCCTTTCCGCCCGTTCCCTCAGCCAGCAAAGCGTTGCCGACTCTGCAGCAGTCAGTGCATCAGCGTTGTGTCGAGCCGGACCGTTTGCCGAGGGCACAAGACGCCAGACCCTGTGCTTCCCATGCCGCTCAAACCTCATTCGCTCTACCATGTAAACGCTCGATGCGGTGTGTCCTGATCGAATACTCATGGAGACGCTTCTTGTCCCGATGCGACCCGGCCAATCCTGGACGGGCCTCCCTGCTGATCGCACATTTTTCCGGTGACTGTCCAATCCCAGGGACGATCGGATAACGTCTGGCCGTGCGCTCGCACACCACTTCAGTAACCTGGAAACTGAGTAAAAGAGGAGTCAACGTGAAAAACTACAAAACACTGGCCATTCTCACCTTGGGGGCTGTGTTCGGCTTCGTCGTTGCTCAGTTTGGTCTGACGTGGCAGTCTTCCGCAGCTGCGAACGCCACGACTGGCACTTTCGATCGCTTGGTGGGTTCGTCCATCGAACCACGATCTCTCGTGGAACAGGACTTATTCACTCAGAATGCTTTGGGGCAATCCTCATGCTGTGCGAACGCATTGACTTGCTCGCAAGATCTGGCTCTGGCTGATGCCAGTACCGTGATTGCGGCTCACAATGTGGCCGTGAACGCAGCTGCTCAGGCCAGCGGCAAGAAGCCGAACATCGTCGTCATCATGGGGGACGATATCGGCATCTGGAATATCGGTGCATACCACCGGGGGATGATGGCGGGACGGACGCCGCATCTGGATAAGATCGCCGCAGAAGGCATGATCTTCACCGATTACTATGCAGAGGCAAGTTGTACGGCAGGTCGCGCCAACTTCATCACCGGAGAGCTGCCATTCCGCACGGGCATGACCACCGTCGGGCAAGCTGGTTCTCCGATCGGGATACCGGCACAGGCGGTGAGCATTGCCACCGCACTGAAATCCATGGGGTATGCGACGGGCCAGTTCGGCAAGAATCACTTGGGCGATCTCAATGAGTTCCTGCCGACGGTTCACGGTTTCGATGAGTTCTTCGGTTATCTGTATCACCTCGATGCGATGGAAGACCCCGCACACCCGGCCTATCCCCAGGAGCTGCTCGATCAAGTTGGCCCTCGGAATATGGTCCACAGCTGGGCCACTGAGACGGATGACGCCACGGTTCAACCTCGCTGGGGCAAGATTGGTAAGCAGAAAATCGAAGACGCGGGGACGCTTTTTCCCAAGCGGATGGAAACCGTGGATGACGAGATCCAGGAGCTGTCCTTCAAGTTTATCGACAAGGCCAAAGCCGATGGGAAGCCATTCTTTCTCTGGCTCAACCCGACCCGCATGCACATTGTGACGCATCTTTCAGAGAAGTATCAGGGACTGCGAAATTCGAAGAATGGCTGGTCCGAACACGAAGCAGGCATGGCCCAGCTGGACGACATCGTCGGGGCCACGATGCAGAAGCTCAAGGACATGGGAGTCGACGACAACACGATCGTCATGTTCACCACCGACAACGGCACCGAGAATTTCACCTGGCCCGATGGCGGTCAGACCCCGTTCTTTGGCGGTAAGGGCACCTGCTATGAAGGTGGATTCCGCGCCCCGGCGATGATTCGCTGGCCCGGCAAGATTCCGGCTGGAAAAGTGGAGAACGGACTGATCTCCGGTCTCGACTGGTTTCCGACCTTTGTGGCTGCCGCCGGCAATCCCAAAATCGTGGAGGAGCTGAAGCAGGGCAAGGAACTGGCGGGCACGAATTACAAGGTCCACCTCGATGGCTATAACCAGCTGGACAT
>CANJZR010000088.1 GCA_947479075.1 Planctomycetaceae bacterium | reverse complement strand
TGAGCCCCGCCGAATGACACGGGGTTTGGCGGTCATGTATTTGCCACGAGACTGCCAGACCCACCTGGGAACCTGAGCGGTTCCGTCTTCGGTAAAGGGAACCGTTCCCCCGAACGGGCTGCGATCGACCTCCAGCCCGGCCAACGGCGCGATACTTGTACTGTCTGTGGAGTTCGACTGATCACTTCCTGGGGAAGGTGTCGCCACCACGGTCGGCGCTCCGGAAGTGGCTGCTGGCATTTCGGGAGTCGGCTGGGACTCTGCCACGGGACTCGAATCCAGGACAGCATTCTTCTCGCGATTCCCATAGGGGTTGACCGCGCCAGTGTCATCGGGCGGAGCTCCCCCCAGGCGATTCAATAGAAAGAATCCCCCATAGAGAGCCGCTGCGATCACGATTCCCAGCACCCCCAACTTGATGAGGTTCGGATTCACGGCCCGGGCAGGTCGGTCAGCCGGAACAGGCTTGTCGATACGGGATGGCAGGACACGTTCCGTTTTCGAGCGTTTGCCAACCTCCGCTTCGGGGGGGGCTGTCACACGCGCAGACCGCGCCGGGAGGCTCTCCCGGCTCACGGTGGTTTTCCTCTTCTGTGGAGAACCCGTTTTTCGAGCAGGGGATGGCCGCCCATCCGAATCGTCGTCCTCCTCTGCCTGCTCATCGGCCGAACGCGAGGCCCCGGGAGGAGACGAATCTTCTCCACGGGCAGGCTTTGGCGCACTCAGACTGCGGCGTGAACCGGGGCGCAGAGGGGCCTCTTCTTCCTCCTCTGCTTCAGACTGGCGATCACTGCGTGGTGGAACTGCCCGTGCTCCGGGAGCCGGCGAAGTCGTTGCTGGACGACGACGGGGACCGGATCGCTGCTGGTCTTCCTCATCATCCGGAGAGTCAGGCAACTGATCAGCGGCATGATCCGCCCCCAGCAATTGCAACTTATCGATCGAGAGATCACCCCGCATCAGTGTCGGCAGATTCAGATCAATCAGAAGTTGACCGGGTGTCTGGTAGCGGTCCTCAGGCTTCTTGGCCATCATTCGTTGGACGATAGCCGCCACGCCAGCGGGAACGTTCTCATTCTTTTGACGAGGATCGGGAACAGGCTGCATGGCATGCGCCCGCAGCTTGTTCATGAGATCTCCTTCCGGATAGGGAGGGCTGCCGGTCAGCAGGTGATACCAGGTACAACCAAGCGAATAGAGGTCGCTGCGAATATCAGCCGCTTTGCTGTCTCGGGCCTGTTCCGGCGACATGTAGTCCACCGTCCCCACTGTCGTCCCCGCCCGGGTCAGCCCCAGATCGCCGTCTTCTTCCAGGAAGCGAGCCAGCCCCAGATCGGCCAGCTTCACAACTCCATCGCGATCACGAATCATCAGATTCGAGGGCTTAATGTCGCGATGCACGATCAGCCGCTGATTGGCATGCTGCAGTGCCAGGACCACCTGTTTGATGATGTCGAGCGACCGTTTGACCGGAATCACCCCGCGTTTACGCAGGAGTTCGAACGCATCGATTCCCTCGACAAATTCCATCGCGAGATACAGGTAGCCGTCAATCTCTCCCGATTCGTAAACGGAAACAATATTCGGGTGCTCCATCTGAGCCCCCGCCTGACCTTCGGCCTTAAATCGACGCACCAGAGTCTGGTTCGCGGCCTTGTCCTTTGGCAGAACTTTCAGGGCCACCGTCCGCTTCAGTTGCTGATCGACGGCAAGAAAGACCGACCCCATTCCCCCGGAACCCACCTTGCGCTGGATGTTGTACTTCCCCAGCGAAGACAAGTCGTCGAAGTCATCGGCGGAACTCGGTGGTGGTAAGGCATTCGCCATGCGGGAGACTCGAAGGACACACGCCCGGCAATTCATCATTCAGCGTGAAATTCAGTGTTTGAGACTATACCTCACTCCAATAAGTCAGGTCAAAGACAGTCGACAAACTCCATAGAGAAACAGAAACGCCGCCCCAAATCTCTTCGGAACGGCGTTGGAATGTTGCCCATAAACCACAAGGATCAATCGCCCTTGCCCCTCTTGGCATTGCCACCACGACCTCCGCCGGGTGCGGACAGCGGATTCCGGAGGCGTGCCCCAGGACCACCGAGACGCCCGAATCCCCCTTCGTTATCGTCGTCGTCGAATCCTGGCACGCTGTTCACACCACCGACGGGCTGGCTCATCCAGGCAAAGAACTCATCTTGTTTCTTCTGCTGCTTCTCCAGACGAGCGATCTCCGCTGCTTCTCGAACGGGGTCAATGACTGTCAGCTCACCCGTCGAGGCTTGAAAGACAAGAGCCTCTTCGGGCAGCAGGGCTTCCCCATTTGACCCACCAGGCAGTCGGAGATCCTTGTGCAGATTCCGATCCAGAGCCACATCGGAATGCGTGTCCACGAACACGTCTGGCGACTTGAACGAGTAATCCTTGACCTCCGCGACCGACTTGGCCGGGTCAATCACGTTCGTCTTGGCTTTACCGCCAATGTGCTGGCCGGGATAGAGATCCACATCACCATGGACCGTGGTCCCCAATTTGGTGTCCCACTCGTACACCGACATCAAGGTCTTATTGCGACGAAGGTCAACATCCTTCACAAAGTACGCGACATCCCGCTCGATTGTGACCGGCCTGGTGACATTGCTCCAGTCGGTCTCCCGCGTCTCCCCGGCAACCACCGACGCTTCTCCGTTGGCTTCCGAAGTCAGGTGACCGAAGTTCGGATTGTTGAGAACCAGTCGCACACGATACCGGTAGGTCTTCCCTGGATCGACATTGAAGTCCAGATAGCGAAACAGCAGCAGTTCACCTTCTGCCGTCACGCTCTTTTTGATGTACTCAGCCAGCGCCTTGTTCTTTTCCACCTCGTCCTTGGTCTGGCCCAGACGCTTCATCAGTTCTGCGTAGGCTGCCTGAGGATCTCGTCCATTTTTGACTCCGGGCGTGTTGGGAGCGATAACAGGGCGTCCCCCGCGACCTCTCCGCCCCCCCCCATCTGCTCCTCGGTTCATTCCAGCTCCGAGACCGAATCCCATCTCTCCATCATCGCCCATCGCGCCACCCAGCACCTGGGACTGGAGTGAGCGGGCATCGCCTGCCACGGACGAAAAGCCTCGCTTCTGCACCTTCTGGCGTTCGTCCTGGACCTGAGTCTTCTGCTGCTCCTCCCTCATTTTCATGAGTTCTGCATTGAGTCTCACTTCCTGCTGAATTTCCTCGGGCGAGAGTTCAAAGTCCAAGATGCGTTTGTGCGAGGCAATCTTGCCCCAGACACCATAGATCCGAGGAGGAAGTGGCATCGTAATCGCGGAGTCCGTCACTGCAGCTCGCACCACATCAGCCTCGGGCTGGCCCGATTGTTCCAGAACGTCGAGGGCCGCCTGAGTATCCACGGGCTCCCATTCCGTCCACTGGTCCGTACGCCCGATCTGCTCCTGGCGTTCGAGATTGAAGTCAATCACTTGCAGTAACTGAGCGGCTGCCTCCATCGACATGGAGTTCGTAGCCTTCATGTATTGTGCGATCTGCTCTTTGATCGGAAACACCGCCCGCACAATCGCAAACTTGTATGGCTGGGCTTCACGCACGACACCAGCGGAGGAACCGTAACCGTCTTCATCACCCAGATCACCCCGACCAAGCCCGGCTAAGCCACCCCGACCAAACCCAGACAAGCCACCCTCTCCACCCTGTCCACCGAGCCCCCCTCCTGGAATGGCACCTGGCAGAACATTGGCATTTCTCTGATTGCGTCTCCCGCCCCCCCTCTGCCCAGCTGTACGAGGTGGTTTCCCGGCAGCGCCTGCAGGTGGAATTCGGACATCACCCTCATCGTCACCGTCTGATCGTCCGATCCTCAATCCTCCCGCTGGCAGGCCGGGCTGGCCAGCGGCCCCAGGTCGCGGAACATTCCCGCCGCCGGAGAACTCATCGTTTTCTTCGACAGGGGTATCCCCCGGCTTAGACGAGGGATTGGTTCCCGGTTCCAATCCATTGGGAGAATCGGGATCCACGGGCTGGTTCCCGTTAAACTCCAGTTGTGACAGGGAGGGCTGACGTTCAATCAGAACCTTGCCTGCATCGGCCAGAGCATCCTCAAGTTTCAGCAACGTTGGCTCACGCAGCGGCTCTTTCCCCTGCCACGGAGAGGTCACGAACTTCGTGGAAAACGCATACTTCTGAGGCGAAACCGGAACCAGCAATGCCTCATACACCTGCTGAGTGGGCAGTTTTTCCTGCACCAGCTCGTATTTCTTTCGATCCTCTTCCGGCCAGGAGTGGTTTATCAGTTTGTCTTTCCCACTCTCGACCTTATCGGTGATTTCAGCGGGGGTCCCCTTGTAGGACGACCACTGAGCCCCACCGATAAAGACCAAGGACATGAGCGCCACGATCCCGAAGATCAGCTTTTCGGTGTGGTTGACCAGGAACGCTTTCGCGTTGAAGCCTTTGCCAGCCATGGGACACCTCTTGTTTCAATTTCGAGTGAGACTTCGAAGACCGTCTGTGTCAACGAGATTTAGACTTGGTCGGGTCAGCGGGAGTTCCACGAACCCCCGCGACGCAGCGTTAGGGAGTAGATGGTTTCTCGGGGACCTCGGGAGCCACGGGGGCCTTGGCAGGCTCCGTGGAAGGAACCTTCGGCGAGGAGAACTCATCGTCCGCATTCCCATCCGCGGCCGGTGCCTCTTCGGCGGGAGCTGTATCACCGGCCGGAGGCGGGCCTTCTACTGCGGGCTCCGCGACCGGAGCCTCGGATGCGGCCTTACCGGTGGAACTCTCTTCCGCGAATTCATCGGCTGCAGCAGCCTCTGACTCTGCGGTGGCAGCTGCGTCCGCCCCGGAGTCCTTCTCCATTTCAGGTTCGGCATTGGCCTTGGCAGCATCTGCGGTTTCGGCCGGGGTCTCGCCTTCACCCTCTGTTGCGGGAGCCACAGCTTCTTCGCTGGCCATCTCGCCTTCTGCGGCATCTGCGGACTCATCCGCGGGAGCGGCTTCCCCACTCGATGGCTCGGCCCCTTCCTCCGGGATCTCGGACTTCGGTTGGCGATAAATCGTAATCAACCCCGTAAGGTCCAGCTGGACGAGATCCGGTTGGAGAAGCGCATCGGGCGGGTATCCGGAATTGCCAGGAGTAGGAACACCACGGGGAGCACCACCGCCGCCTCCCCCTAACTGTCCTCCTTTACCGAGGGCACCAAACCCGAACCCTCCATCTTCGGCTTGCCTCGGAGGTCCAGGCACATTCATCGGTCGGGCGAATCCCCCACCGCCACCTCCAACTCCACCTCGAAACATCCCATCCCCATCGTCATCACCATCACTCCTGAATGACCCAGGGCGCCCCGCCATGTTGTTGGTGCCAGCACTGCGAGCATTAAATGGATCCGGGCCCCCGTAGGGATTCCGGCCAAAGTGGAACCGCGTGACCTCAATCGGCCATTCTGAATTGGCCAGAGCTACGAGGAAGTCCACCATCTTGTCCTGGTCAATAATGACGCTCAGATAGAATCCTCGCTGAACAAACGGCGCAGCCTCGTCTTCCTTGACATAGCGCAGTGGTCCGGTGGGCTCCTCGGACACTTCCTCTTCGTCTTCGCTGAAGGATGCCATGGCTCGCCCATTGGTCATCATCGAAGGATCGCCTCCCGTTCCGAATTCCTCCGAGGGGTCAAATGCCACAGATGTCATGACAGCTGCGGCTGGCCCCATGGGGCGTCGCGCGGTCGACCCACCGTCTTCGTCGCCATAGTCGCTTTCACCTCCGCCTTCGGAAGGCATGACGGAGGACTCTCCGTTCCCCCCCAGCAGACGGAAATTGATCACCCTGCGAATCATCGCGCTCGATTCGGAATCGGCGTCTTTATTGACCTCGCGAATTGCTTCCAGAAGCAGTTGGGTCAGCCACAAATCTTCCTGATTATCCCACATTGTCTGGGATTCAATCGCCATACTGGTGGGAGCCCAGTAAGGATTGATGAACTCGATGGGGAAGTCGACCTTGGGCGTCCAGGTGATGAGCTTCCTGTCGAGGACGTAAGGCTCTACGATTTCATAGACCCGCTTTCGGGTAAACGTGAATTCTTTCTGGTAAGCCAACCGAACTTTTTTGCTCTTGATCTCGCTTTTGTAGACCTTCGGAATTTCGTCGGCGACGACTGCTGGCCAGATCATGCGTTTTTTCTGGCGATTCCAGAGATCGAGCATTTCCTTATCGACAAACGAAACCAGCAAGTCGTTCGTCTTCTTGAGCTCCTCGGTATACGAGGCGTTCGGATCGGTCGCACCTGCCGGGATTGCGCTTTTGACAGAATCCAGTTCTTTCTGCCGGGCTTCCGTGGCCGCACGCAGCTGGCTGTTGGCAGAGAAATATCCCCACAGGTTCATGGAAAACAGCGGCACCAGAAGAATCCAGAAATGGTTCTTCAGGATGGGTTGAAGCTTGTCCATGTGAATCCTCCCGAAACAGGGGGCTGTTGTGTGTTGAATCGAAGAAACGCGTCAGAACCGTGATCGTTATTCGGAATCCGAACTGGCGGCAGCCGCAGCTTCGGTGCCCTCAGTCGCCCCCTCTTCAGCGCCTTCCAGAACAGGACGGTAAGCAAACTGAATGACGAACCTCCAATATGGCCGCTCCTTCGCATCGGGACTGACTCCCTGAGCTCCTGGTCTCGGACCACCGACGCCAGGCAACGGGGTGATGCCCGGCGCCCCCCCCAGGCCACGACCAAATCCCATTCCTTCGTCATCATCGCCGTCGCTCCTGCCTCGGCCGCCGCCGATTGGGCCTGCATTCCCCACACCGGGAAGTCCGGGCCGTCCGCCCCCCAGAACATCCAAACGCGGGGCCCGCGCTGCAGCCTTGCCGAGATTCGGATCGTCGATAAATACGCTCGGTTCGAACTGGACCATCGTAGCGTGCGTGATGCCAAGGTTGCTCGTTTTTCTCTCAGGGTCGCCGTTCTTCCTCAACTCCTGGAGATTCTTCAGGATCGTTTTCTCGATATACAACTGCCCCAAATCAGTGATCTCTGTTCCCTCGTGCCAATGCACGGCCCGAATTGAAAACACGTATCCTTCACCGCTGGGCCCCGCCTCTTTCTCATCATCCGCCATGTAATCTTTGTACGATTCCTCAATCTTGGAAAACCAATCCGCGTCGAGGTCAGCCACCTTCTGAGCGGTGATCTCTTCGACACACATCTGCTCGCGCAGGTTGATTGGCTTCGCCTCGACGAGGCTGACTTCCTTTTCACGCGGCAGGCTGTCGTTCACGGCATCGTAAATTGCCAGCCAGGGCACACCGCGACGCCCCTTGATGGCACTGTCCAGCTGGGCATAGGCCGCGGTGTTCCGCCCTTCTTCCGCGGTATAGCTCGCCTTGAGCCCGGCCACCGTGTCACCAAAGGCCTTGGCTTCCTTCTCTGCTTCTTCAAACGGCTTATTGTGAACCGCCAGATAGGGGAACGCATTACCGAGCGTTGCCAATGCCGTCCCCATGAGGAGCGTCGCTGCTGTCGCGACAGCCCACGGCTTCTTGCGACGGATCACACGTTCGCGAGTGATCTCCGGAGGCAGCAGCGAGGTCTTGATGAATGTCTGACCGACCAGCTGCAGGGCCAGACCGTAGGGCACCGCGAAGCTGAGGACGTTCTCAGCAAACATCGGCGAGTTGACGACCGCATCGCCCGCCAGTGCCTTATAGACATCAGGGCGCTCGACATCGTATTGCAGGTTCTGCTGCAGGAACTTCTGCAGGCCAGCCAGCTTGAATCCGTTCCCGAGGCCCACCACCTTGGCGATCTTGGCCTGGCGATTCACGCTGGAGAAGAACCCGATCGACCTCTGGATTTCCGACACAAAGTCGTTGAACACCGGACGCAGGGCCTGGAACACAGCTCGCGGATCTTCGGACTTTGTCGCGTTACACTTCAGCAGCTCCGCCTTGGCGAAGCTGAGCTTCATATCTTTGGTCAGGGCTCGTGTGAAGTGGTTGCCACCGATCGGGACGTTACGTACCCAGATCTTCTTGCCGTTCGACACCATCAGGGTGGTGTTGTCACACCCCATATCGAGGACGATCACGAAGTCGCTCTCGGCATCGGACGAACCTGGACGCTGCCCCAGTTCGTCATAACAGAGCACATTGTACAGCGCAAGTGGAGCAATCTGGACCAGCTCCAGCTCAACCTTGTGCTGGACATACGGACGCATCGCCTGGGACAAGGCGTCCTGCTTCATCGCAAACAGGCCGACCTCGGCATCGAGCAGGAAGCCCCCTTCCTCAATACCACTGCCCAGCCGCTGGTAATCCCAGACCACATCTTCGAGTGCAAAGGGAATCTGCTGGCGGGCTTCGTACTGGACAATCTGGTGGACCTTCTTGGCTTCCACCGGAGGGAGTGCGATGAATCGAGTCAGCGACGTCTGTCCCGGGACCGACATCGCGACCTGTTCCCCCTGAAGATCATTCCGCGAGAGGAACGTCTTCATGGCATCGCTGATGATCTCATCCGGAACCGCGTCAGGCTGGGTCAGGATCTTGGGGTACTGGATATAGTCAAACGCGGATGCCATCACTTGGCCGGTTGACTCGACGTATTGGAGCTTGACCGCTTTCAGAGCGGACTGCCCAATATCGATTCCCCACGCAGATGAATTGGCCATGTTCAATACTCCGAACACGTACGCGCGACGCACACGGTTCCACAGAGTCGGTTTTGAATGGTGAGGCGTGAGGCCCCGAAGGTGTCATTGCCTGGAGCGAGCGTCCAGAAATGCGAGTTGGGAAAGACGTGACGGATTTCCCCCAAAGGACACTATCGTAGAGATTTGCGTCAGGTCAACCGAAAAACTCCAAGTCCTTGAGGTTTCAAATGATGCCGCAACGCAACACGAACCCGGACGGTTATGTCGAACCTGTCGATTGCCGGTTCCCTGGCGAATCTGCACAATCCTCCGTTTGACCCAGTTCGCCTCGACTCAATTATTGGATGCGTGAGTCCAAGATCAAGTTCCCAGCCCAATTTCTAGTTCTGTCAGTTTTATCGTTTGTCCTCTCTTTCCAGTCGGAATACCACTTCCAACGGACTGTGATCCTCAACCCAAGCCGGTCATCCTCACCAACGCTGAAAAGGAATCTCACCGTATGTCGCAACCCTGGGTCGCCATCCAGAGAAACCCGACTTCGGGGGCCGGTCGTCGAAACCAGCCAATCCGAGACTTGATTCGACACCTCTCGCAGCTGGGGTTTAAACCGCGTCTGTATTCGCGCCGCGCTGATCTCGACGAGGCGGTCAAAGACCCGACCCGGCGAGAATCACTGGTGGCTGTTGTGGCTGCGGGCGGCGACGGGACGGTGCTCGATCTGGTCAATCGGCATCCAAACCTGCCGATCTGCGTCCTCCCACTTGGAACAGAAAACCTGCTGGCGAAGGCCATTCAGGTCCCGCGTTGCGGGAAGACCGTGGCTGAGATCATCGCCCGGGGCAACCGCCGTCGAATCGATCTGGCTAGCCTGAATGGCCGCCATTTCCTGATCATGGCCAGTATCGGATTCGATGCGGAGGTCATTCATCAGGTCCATAAAAACCGGAGTGGCGGCCACATCAAACACTCCAGCTACATCGGGCCTATCCTCAACTCGCTCAGGTCTTACAAGCCGCAGACGCTGAGAATCACTGTCGACGATTCACCCGAAGTCCATGAAGGACACTTGGCTGTGATCGCGAATCTCAGTTCCTATGCGCTGAATCTGGGAGTCGTCCCCACGGCGGACGGGACCGATGGTGTTCTCGACTCGCGAGTGTTTCAGATCGGATCTCCGGTGGACCTGCTGTTTCAGTTTCTCAGCGTGCTGCGTGGGACGCATGAAACTTCCAGTTCTGTCGCCCGCCTCAAAGGCCGCCGTTTCCGCATCGAGTCCGATACGCCGGTCCCCATCCAGGTCGATGGTGACGAAGCTGGGACAACTCCCGCTGAAATTACAGTTGAGCCGCTGGCCTTGGAATTTTTCGTCCCTTAGATCGCTTCATCCTGGAAACAAAACATGCCTCGACTGACTCTGTTGGCTCTGTGGGGATTAGCGGTGCTGTTCTCAGCAGTGGACTCTATGCCTTGTCGAGCAGAGGACGCTCCCGCTCGTCAGATCCAGGTTCTCAAAACCCCGGGTGGCGTGACCTACGGCGTCTGGGGTGAAAAGCCAGCTGCCCCGGCCCCCACGTTGATCATCCTCGCCAGCACCGTCGAGGGAACTCTCGGCGATCCTTACTACCGGCGAGCGGGAAACATTCTGGGCGAACAGGGCTACCTCTGTGTATCAATCGACCTGCCCTGCCATGGAACCGAGCATCGCCAGGGTGAACCAGAAC
>CANJZR010000087.1 GCA_947479075.1 Planctomycetaceae bacterium | reverse complement strand
CGTATCACCTCGAAGCTGCGGAGTTGTTTCTGGACCTGCGGGATGCGCTCAAGCTGGTGCGTCCGAGACAGTCGGCTCAGTGTGGATCAATCGCAGCTCAGATGACTGACCTAGCGGTGGGAATCTCACACCCCGATGGCGATCCGCCCCTGTTCGGGGATTCTACGTTACATGCGAGGCCAATTCTTGACCGCCTCAAGCACTCTCTTGTCAGCTCACTCGACACGCCAGCTACAAGTCGGGCACGGGCGAGGATGTATGGCGACTACTGGGTCTGGCGGCATGGTGACGATTGCTTGATCTTTGACACCGGGCCCGTCGGAGCCGATGAGCTGCCAGCCCATGCACACTGCGATTTACTCGGGTTTGAAGCCAGCATCGGCGGTCAAAAGCTGTTCATCGACTCGGGGATATCAAGTTACGAAGATGATCCCGCCCGGCAATATTGTCGCTCCACAGCTGCTCACAACTGCCTGGAAGTTGACGGCATCAGCCAGTGCGACGTGTGGGGCAAGTTCCGTATGGGCTATCGTGGTCATACTCAATTGATTGATGAAGGACACCAGGACAGCTACTGGTGGTGCCATGCCAGCCACGACGCTTATCGTCGACTGGGAGTCCCTGTCGTGGCCCGGCACTTCGAGTGCCGCGAAGACGGCACATGGTCGTGTATGGATGTCCTGTGGGGGAGCGGCGAGCATGTTCTGGTCTCTCGTCTGCACCTGCACCCGGATGTCTCCGTCGTCGCTCTGGAGTCGCCCTGGGTGGAACTGCTGGTCGGGGGTCAGAAGGTCCGCATCACCTTTGGAGGCGCGGAAGGAATCCTATCGACCCGCCCCGGGCAATATTGCCCCGAATTCGGCCAGGTGATTCCCAACACCGTGCTCGAATGGACTCGCCACACGAAAGCTCCCGCTGTTGTTCAGTGGACTCTGGAGCGAGTGCCCGCCAGTTGAATCATGGCCGATCCAGCGAGTCGGTTCTCATCTGTCCCATTGCCCCTCCCCCGGTCTCTGGCATCCTGATGGCTCTTCAATGGTCAGGCAATCAGGTATCTTCCTGGTTCTGATTCCGAATTGACAAGCAGAGTGACCGCCAGTCACTCGCAGTCCTCTCTACACTGCATTCACACATGATCCACCTCTGCTGCGTTGTTGGCGCCCGCCCGAACTTCATGAAGATGGCCCCGTTGCTGCGAGCGATGGATGCTGACGCCGATTTCCAGGCGACTCTCGTCCACACCGGCCAGCACTATGATCCCAGCTTGTCGGACGTGTTCTTTCAGGAACTGGGCATGCGGGCTCCCGATGTGCACCTGAATGTCGGTTCCGGGAAGCAGGGAGAGCAAACGGCTCGCATCCTGGAGGGGATGGAGAAGGTTCTCGAAGCGGGCCCAGGCGGCGGAGCAAAGTTCGATCGCCTGATCGTGGTAGGCGACGTGAACTCCACAATGGCTGCTTCACTGGCAGCTGCGAAGCTCTGTATTCCCATTGCCCACGTGGAAGCTGGACTTCGTAGCGGGGATCGTACGATGCCCGAGGAGATTAACCGGCTGGTCACCGACGCGATCTCCGATCTGTTGCTGGTTTCCGAACCGAGTGGAATCGAGAATCTCAAACGCGAAGGTCACCCCGACGACCATATCGTGCATGTCGGGAATATCATGATCGACACGCTCAACGTTCAACTGCCTCTGGCTCGCGGTCGGTCAATCCTCAAGGAACATGGACTCACGCCGGGCCAGTATGGAGTCGTCACATTGCACCGCCCCGCCAATGTTGACGAGAAAGACTCGCTGTCGAAATTGATCGAGGTCTTTTCGGAAGTCAGTCAGCGGATGCCATTGATCTTTCCGATTCATCCCCGCACACGTGCCCGCATCGAATCGTTCGGACTGAACTCGCAGCTGGAGGCTGCACCCCAGTTACGTCTCACACCGCCACTGGGTTACCTCGACTTCCTCGCCCTGACATCCCAGGCGAAAGTGATCGTGACTGATTCCGGAGGTCTCCAGGAAGAGTCGACCGTGCTGGGCGTGCCGTGCCTCACCATGCGGCCGAACACCGAACGACCGACGACAGTGACGGTGGGCACAAGCACCTTGATTGGAAGCGATTTCAAACTGCTGCGTGAGGAGTTCCAAAAGGTTCTCGGCGGACAGTACAAACGGGGCCGGATTCCTGACTTCTGGGATGGCCAGACAGCTGGTCGAGTGATGACAGCTCTCCGGAAATGCCATGGTCTACCCTCGCTTGGTTGAAGTTCTTCACTGCATTTTTCCCTCATACTGAATCGCTGATCTATTCTGGATATCATCGAAACTGATGCAGCAGCATTTGTATTTCGCTTCAGTCAAATCGTGACTGGTTGATACAATTACGCGTTCTCGGCAGTCGAATCACTTGATTCGATAACTGCGATTCGACGGAGGACTTCGATCTCTTCACCTCCTTCGTCATCGCCCTCACTGCCATCGCGACATCGCCGGTATCAGTCGCTCATTGGACTGGCAGCTGTGTTGATCACAGCTGTGCTTTCCAGCCACTGGTGGTTGCCGAGCATCGCTACATTTCTCGATGTCAGCGAGCCCCTCCAGCCAGCCGATGCTGTACTCATCCTGCCGGGCAGCGAAGATGCTCGGCCCGAAATGGCAGCGGATCTCATCCTGGCAGGCATCGCCAGAATTGCACTGATCCCCGAGACCAGTCTGCCGTCCGATCCCCCAAGTGTCCCCGCTGCTGCCAGTACAACCAGGACACGAAACATTCTCCGCCGTCGAGGGGTTCCCGAGGCACATATCATTGTGATTGGTGGCCACAGCCGGAGTACATACGGTGACGCCGAATCCTTGGCCCGGTACCTGCAGACATCACCCCTGTCGAATGTAATCGTTGTAACAAACGCATGGCATACACGGCGTGCCCGTGTGGCAATACAGCATGCACTGGCCGGGAGTCCGACGAAAGTCCAATTTGGCTCCGTACCAAATCGTGCCGGGACGAATCGTTGGTGGATTGACCAGGCAGGCAGAAACGGCATTCTCACAGAATGGGTAAAGCTCGTATGCTACGTAGCGATCTACGGCGATGGGTGGCGATGGTGTGTGGTTTTGGCCTTAACCTGCGTTACAATTGCGGCAGCCCGACGTTACGCCAACCAATGTCGTGCAAAGGAACCAAAACATGTCGGAGTTCGTAACAAATAGCCCGAACGCAGAAGCCGAAGAAGCTGGTTTCGACTTTGGGGGCTTCTTGTGGCGACGTGCGTGGCTGGGGTTTCTGTTCGGAACAATCGGCGCCACCGCAGCTTACTACTATTACCTGCGTCAACCCGTGGTGTACAAGGCCACGTCGCAGGTGCTGGTCATCAAGCAGCAGGCAGACATGCCTGTCAATTCGGTGAATGGCTTCGATCCCAGTGGCCAATCGGACCCTCTGGCCAGCGACGTCCGACTCATTTTGAGTGAAGTAACAGTCGGCCCGGCGATTACCGATGGCCGACTGAAAGAGCTGCCCAGTTTATCTGGCTCCCCAAACCTTCCCGCGACGATTCTGGCAGGGCTGAGCGCGACACGCACGGTAGAAGGTCAAATTCTTGACATTTCTTTCAAAGGATCGGACCCCAGCGACTGTGCGAAAGTCGTCAACGCCGTCGTCGCCAGCTATGACAAGAGTCTCCGCGAGTCTTATGCAGACAAAGGAACGGTCGTTGCCAAACTCTTGACGAATGCCAAGGACGAATGGACGACCAATCTACGCAAGCTGGAAGATGAGTATTCCGAGTTTCGCAAAACCACCAGCCTGATCTACAACGGAGATTCGGTCACCAGCATCAGCGAAAGCCGAATGGCGGGTATCGAGGCGGAGCGATCAAAAATATTGATCGCCCAAACCCAGATTCAGTCCCAAATTGACGCTATCCAAAAGGCCTTGGATCGTGGGGGGAGCCGTGAAGCCATCACGTTGATGCTGGATTCATTCAATGATAAGAACAAATCCGGCGAAACAGTCGAGAAGTCGTTGACTCCCATGCAGAAGTTCGCGCGGGAGATTTTCCAGCTGGAACTGGAGGAAGAGCTGGCCCTGCTTGATCTCGGAGAGGACCACCCCAAGGTCCAAAGTATCCGCAAGCGCATCGAAATGACGCGTAAGTATCTGAGCAACGAATTGGATGAGACGGCACCAACTACTGGACCCGCAAAAAAAATTGACTTTCTGGAAGTCTATGTGGAATCGCTGCAGCAGCAGAAGAAGGCTGGTGAAGAGCATCTCCTCCTTCTCAACCAACACTTCGAGGAGGAGAAGCGGATTGCCAAGGAGCAACTCGACCTGCAGATTCGAGACAAACGATATCGAAACGATATTGCCCGCAGTGAGCTGGCCTTCAACACCATCATGACCCAGTTGAAGGACACCGACCTCGCCATCAAGGGGGGAAACTACCGCACACAAGTCCTGGCTCCGGCAACACGTGGGGTTCAGGTCGAACCCAACTTCCAGAAAACTATGATCATGGGATCGGCAATGGGGGTATTTGTCGGCCTCCTGCTCGGCTTTCTCGTAGAAGCTGCGGACAAAAGCTTTCGCAGCCCGGACGACATCAGCCAGACACTCCGGCTTCCCATCGTTGGAATCAGTCCTCAGATCCAGCTTGGTCGACGGGATCGGACCAACCCCATCGACCCAGCCATCGTCACGATCCACCGACCACGATCCCAATCAGCGGAAGCCTTCCGTGGGGTGCGTACCTACCTCATGGCTGCAACGCGCGGCGAGGGGCACCGTATCGTCCTGCTTACAAGCCCCGAGCCCGGTGACGGCAAATCGACAATGTCGTCAAATCTGGCTGTGACCTTGGCCCAGACGGGTAAGTCGGTACTCCTGATCGATGCCGACATGCGCCGACCTACGGTGAAGCGTCTGTTCAGCCTGAAAAACAAGATGGGACTTTCGAACCTGTTAGGCGATGTTTCTCAGGACGTCAACGAATGCATCGAAAGTGTCACATTCGAAGGATCGACACTCGACATTCTCTCGTCAGGTGACTGTCCGATCGATCCGGGTGAGCGCCTGATGTCAGACCGCATGGAGAGCCTGCTCAACATGTTACGGGATCGATATGAGTGGATCATCATCGACTCTCCGCCGGTCCTGGCTGTGACTGACTCGGCAACTTTGTCTCGACTGGTCGATGGTGTAATTCTGGTCGTGCGCATGAACGGTCGAAACCGTATGGGAGCTGTCCGCGCCGCTGAGACTCTCCGGACACTGGGAGCCAACATTCTGGGACTCATCGCCAATGGGATCGATCCGAACAAGCACGGCGGATACGGTTACCAGTACGGTGTCTATGGCGCTGGCGGTCGGGCCTCCAAGTACTATGCCGAGGCCCCCAACAAACGGTAACCGAGTCTCCCTGATCGCTGCGTGAGTGACACCACTTTTCAGCACAGAAATGAGAAACGGCGATGGTGAGTTTCACCATCGCCGTTTCTGTTTTTACGACAATCGGGTCTATGCCATCGCAGTGGCAGCTACCCGGCGTGCTCTATGCCGCAGCCCGGTGCAGGGAACGCAGAATCCGCTCGAACTCCTCGTTGCTGGAGAACGGAATCGAGATTGTTCCACAATCTCTGGAGTTCAGAGTGATCTGAACCGCGGTCCCCAACAGGTTTCGCAGCTGCTCTTCCAGCGATGCCAGATGTGGCGTCCGCTCATTGTCGACGCGGGCCTGATCCATGGACAGAACGTGTGAATCCTCATCTGGAGCAACATACTGTTCGTGGCTGGCAGCTTGCTCGAATCCCCCCTGCCCCGGGAAACCTTGGTCATGGTGAGGCTGCTCATAATGAGTTTGCCCCTGATCACAAGTCGCAGGTTCGCAATGTTGCGTCACTTCGCCGACATGTTCAGCCTGCGGAGCCTGAGTCATATCCACTGGAGCCGGTTCCACGACAGCCTGAGGCTTCTCCCGCCCCAGGATCTGACGGACAGCCGCTTCCGTCTGGCGGACAGACAGCTGTTCCGCCTGGATCCGACCACAGAACGCCAATTGATCCGCTTCTGCCAGCGGCAGTAGTGCCCTGGCGTGTCCCGAGCTGATCTTACCGGTCGACAACGCGTTACGGACTGGCTCGCACAGATCAAGCAGCCGCAGGATGTTACTGACTGCGGAGCGGCTCATGCTCAACTGCTTGCCCAGCTCTTCGATTGAGCAGCCGAAGTGATCGATGTACCGGCGAAACGCCAGTGCCTTCTCCACATCGGTCAGGTCTTTACGCTTCAGGTTCTCTTCCAACGCGTAATCAAATGCCGTCTGATCGATGACATCCACGACGCGACACGGAATGAGAGTCAGACCGGCACGATGCGAAGCCAGCCAGCGACGCTCGCCGGCGATCAACTGATACGAGCCTTCAAACTCGCGAACCAGGATCGGCTGCAGGATGCCATGCTCGCGAATACTGTCCGAGAGCTCATTCAACTCGTCTTGGTTAAAGTCCTTACGCGGTTGAAATGGGTTCCGCGTGATCTCTTGAACCGGAATGTTCCGCAGCTCGGCTGCTTGGGGCTCCGACTCCGAATACGCCGGGCCGGATCCCAGCATAGCACTCAACCCACGACCGAGACGACGACGGGGAACATCATTGGCAGAAACATCAGACATGAACCAAGCCTCCAGATAACCTGCGATCGCCCAGCGCGCGGGGGAACGATGTCTTCCATATGTCGACCAGTTGAGGGGGAGGACTGTAGCGACAGTTCGGAACGAATCGCGTGTATCAGAGATGACAATAAGGTCAGCGAATCCTGCGAGGCTTGGTAATTTAGCGAAGACGCTCGGATGTGCCCTCGTGTCACCTGATCAGGGCCCCCTCCACGACCCAGCCCGGCGGAAACTGCCGTTTCATCGCCATATCAAGCTGTGATCGTGACCTCGTCTGTCTGGAACGGAGACTGCGGCCTAGCATGGAGTCATGGAAAGCCGACTCCACTTCGAGATCAGCGCTCAGCCCAACAATACGACTTGTGGGCCGACGTGTCTGCACGCCGTCCTGGCGTATCACGGTGCCCAGCAAACACTGGCGGAGGTGATCGAGGGTGTCCCGTCGCTCGAACATGGCGGGACTTTGGCGGTATTGCTGGGCAACTATGCCCTGAGCCAAGGCTACGAGGCGATCCTCTACACATACGATTTGATTGTGTTTGACCCATCCTGGTTCCGTTCTGGTGCCCCTCCCCTGGCCGATCGCTTGCGAGCCCAGATGCAGGTCAAAACGAAGCCCAAACTTCGCGTCGCCAGCCAGGCTTACCTCGAATTCATCGAACGCGGGGGTTCAATCCGGATGGAGGACATGACTCCCGCCCTGATCCGCCGGTACCTCAAGCGTTCCTGTCCGATTCTGGTCGGCCTCAGCTCGACCTACTTGTACAACGAACGCCGGGAACTCGACGACGGACAACAGGACGACATCGCCGGCAAACCTCAGGGGCACTTTGTCGTGCTGTGTGGTTATGACTCCGACCGCCGTACCGTGCTGGTCGCAGACCCGCTGCAACCCAACCCATTTGCTAAAAACGAACAGAAATACGAAGTCGATCTCGATCGCGTCATGTGCGCAATCATGCTCGGCATCGTGACCTATGACGGCAATTTACTGGTGATTCGGCCCCCCTCGGGCAGCCTGCCCCACCAGGAAATCCGGTCTTGAGCCGTCAAACTCCATGCGATAGACCACCATCGCGGGCCACTTCTTCACTGCGGACTTCCTATGATTGCGATGACTTCGCCCGTTCCTTCACTCGCCCACGAGGGAACGAATCTTCGACGCGCCGCCTCTTCCAAGCCCACCAGCATGCCGACCCTGATTGTCGCCAACTCCCCCAAAGACTGGCCGTTTGACATCCCCGGTGTCGACGTCGTCGACGCCTGGGACTACCTGACCAGCCCGAAGTACAGCGATCTCCGCGGAGCAAAGGTCCTGAACCTCTGCCGGTCCTACAGCTACCAGAGCACCGGGTACTACGTCTCCCTGCTGGCCGAGGCCCGCAACCACAAACCATTGCCCAGCATTCAAACGCTCCAGGATCTCCGGTCGCAATCTCTCGTCCGACTCGTCTCGGACGACCTCGACGAGTTGATGCAACTGTCCCTGCAAAACGAGAAGTCCGATGACTTCGAATTGAGCATCTACTTCGGTCGTAATTCTGAGAAGCAGTATGACCGCCTCTCGCTCCAGCTGTTCAATCTTTTCCAATCCCCGCTCCTGCGCGTGAAGTTCTCCAAGCTCAAGAAGTGGCAGATCCGCAGCGTGAAGGCCATTTCGGGCAGCGATGTCCCCGAAGTCGACCGCCCTTTCGTGGCAGAAGCGGCCCTCAAACACTTCTCCGGTCGAGCCGTCAGCCGTCCTCGCAAATCGCGCACGCGCTATGACATGGCGATCCTCTGGAATCCCGAAGAGAAAGAGAACGCTCCCTCCAACGAAACGGCTCTGAAGAAGTTCGTCAAAGCCGGGGCGAACATGGGCATCGAGTGCGAGCTGATCACGAAGGACGACTACGGACGCCTGCTCGAGTTTGATTCGCTGTTCATCCGCGAGACAACTTCGATCAACGACCACACCTATCGCTTCGCCCGCAAGGCGGCGAGTGAAGGCATGGTCGTGATGGACGATCCACAATCGATCGCCCGCTGTACCAACAAGGTCTTCCTGGCGGAACTCCTCGAACGCCATGGGCTGCCCACCCCCAAGACCGTGGTGCTGCACGAAGACAACGTCGATGATGCCATCCACCAGCTTGGCTTTCCGATCGTGATCAAGAAGCCCGACAGCTCGTTCTCCCGCGGCGTGGTGAAGATCAACACGGCAGAGGAACTTCATGCCCGGCTCCCGGAGTTCTTTGAAGAGTCCGAACTGCTGGTGGCTCAGGAGTTCATGCTGACCGACTTCGACTGGCGGATCAGCATGATTGACCGGCGACCGCTCTTCGCCTGCAAGTACCACATGGCCCCCGGCCACTGGCAGGTGATTCAGCAGGAGAAGCATGGCGATGACCGGTTCGGCGGCTTCGACACCATGGCTGTCGAGATGGCACCGCGCAAGGCGGTCAACATCGCCATGAAGGCGGCCAATCTGATCGGCGACGGACTGTACGGTGTCGATATCAAACAGTCAGGTGGCAACTTCCACATCATCGAGATCAATGACAACCCGAACATTGATGCGGGCGTGGAAGACGAGGTCCTGAGAGACGATCTCTACCACCGCGTGATGAGCGTTTTTCTGACTCGACTCGAACGCATCAAGGCCTGGGGTTCGGCCGAACTCTAAGCAGCCCCGCTGGCTGTTTCGGACAACTGCGACGTAGCCCCCCGGGCAATCGAGTCTCAGTGCGTGAGCGACACAGGCTCATACCGATGCCACCGCACCTCCCCGGGGAGGTCATGTAGATGACTGAACTCCAGGTGAAAAATCCGCCGATGTCGACTGGTCCCCGGCAGTGATCTTCCACTGCAATGCGCCAAGAGCGGCGACATGGCAAGCACTCCGCCCGCCGGGGTACAAATCGAGTGCGTTTCGAAGCCATCAAGCCACAAGGCTTTTCCGGTTCGATGAGTTCCGGAGGCGACCTGTAACGGACCGTTCTCCAAAGTGATTTCATCCAGATGAATCCGGAGTGTGATCATCGACTCCAGGACCTCCAGAGGAGGCTCCGTGTGGGGCACACCTGCCCGCAGTCGAGGGGCCGAATAGCCAATCACCTCGTGTAACGAGTCCACAGCGATCAGTAAGTCCTTGTGCCAGGGAAGTGCCCAGGATTGTGCCGGTGGCTTATCAAAATACATGACGCGGACCAGCCCCGCATGCTCTCCCAGTCGTCGATGGACCAAATCGACCAGCGGATCGGCCCGCCAGGCATCACATATCTCCGGGATGACATCCATCACATTACGTGCGGCATACACCGCACCGTCACTTTGACGGACACCTTCATCCGGTGACTCGACTAACCGATCGGCAAGCTGTTTGAGCCGGTCCAGCTGAATGGGCGTGATCGCATTCTCAAGCACACACCATCCCTGCTCGTGATGCAGACGCAGGAGGGAATCCAGAGGGTCCATGGTACTTGTTCAGTGGGAAACAAAACTCACTGCTGCTCAAAAGCCCAGCAAGGAGGATCGTCTAATGCCGCATCCCCGCCTCGTGCTGGCGAAGCATCTCGGTCCGTTTGCGTAGTTCCTCGTTGACTTGCTCGAACGTTTTGAAATCGCTTTCAAAGGCCTTGTACTCCCGCATCAACAATCGCGAGTCATCGCCCTGCAGGAACGTCTGGTTGATACGGCTCATCATCGGACCGATGCGATCCCGCAGCGCTGTCAGCATGGCCAGCGCCGCCTGCTCGCACTCTTTCGTGATGCGGTGAACTTCAGTCCGATCCTCGTACTGT